>JBDGYW010001342.1:0-2151 GCA_039588935.1 Gemmatimonadota bacterium
TCTCCCTGCCAGCTACAGTGGCGGGACGTGGACCACCTCATCCTGGTCCTGCTACTGCCATATGCCGTCCAGGGTCAGGATCAACTATCGGGCAGGGCTTGAGACATTGACCGCCCAGGCGCGGGACGCCATTGTGCGGCTTGCTCACGCCAAGATGCCCCACGACCCTTGTAATATGGACCCTCCGCTGTGGTTGTTTGCGCGAGATCGCAACATTCCAAGAGCGTTGACCAGGGAGCGGCTGAACTGTCCCTGGGGGTTATCAGATGGGGCGTGGGTGGCGTACAAGTTCGCAATGTCAATGCGCGTAATAAGGGGGAGCACCTTATGACCATTACTTGGAAGCAAGTGCAGCGCGAGTTCAATAGGAACGGAGTCAGGATCGGCAGTAAAAAGGCGAAGGCCGTAGCGAAGGGACTCCCGGTTGGAGCTCAAGCTACAGGGTGGAGCGAGTTACAGCTACTGCGGATCATCGCTCGACAGGCGGATAATGGTGCGCCAGACAGGGTGATCGCGTTAGGGGGTGAAGATGGAAGTTAAGGTGATTCAACGGCGCGGACAGATGGCGTTAGTTGAATGGGTGGATCAAGCCATGCTCAAGCGCGGCTTTGTGCCCGTCGATGAGGTGCGCAATGATATTGTAAAAAAGACGGTGCTCAATCGTGCGGCACCGTACGGTGTGCCGTGGGAGGAGATCGTGAAATTGGACGCTACTCCCGAGATGTTGGCACAGAACTTACGACAGCGGGGGATTTGGACGGTGGAAGATCTGTACGCGCAACCTGATGCGGCTCAGGGGGCGCTACTCAAAACGTATGGCGTGGACTATCACACATTACTCAAACTTTCACAGGAGGTGAAATAATATGAGTGATCAATATAGATCGCAGGGAGGGTTTTTCATCCAAGAGGATCTGGATGATCTTTTCTACCTGCTGACTTGTACGGGAGTGGGAGATGTGGCAATGCCGGTCGGTGACGAGACGCCGGTCTATTGTCCTGATCCGAGTTACGTCGGGAGTTTCAACATCACTGGCGCGGTCGAGGGCGAGGCGGGGTTCGCCACCTATTCGCTCACCCGCCCGTTGCGGGACGTGTTGAACTATCTGATCACGGAGTTGAGCAACTGCCGGTTCCACGGTCGGATCAACTGGCGTGCCAAAGGGTCGGTGCCGGACATCTTCAACAACTACTCGGTCGGGTTGTGGTTGTACAATAGCAAGGTGTCCAGCCGGACCATCGGGCAGCCGGTTATTATCACCCCAGGTGAAAACGATCGGGTGGAGACGAACGCGGACGTGAATGCGTTCGAGGGAGTGATGGTGTACCCCGTTACGGGCAGTACGCGCATCACGCTCACCGAGGTGTCGGCGATCAACGGCATCGACTTCGATCTCGTCGGCGCGTGCTTCGAGGAGGAGATCGGCGGAGACGCCATTGGGAAAGAGGGTTATTTCACCACCGACCACACGGCAACCTCTCCGGCTGTCAGTGCGGACATCTGGTACACCACCGACTGGGGCGCGACCTGGACGTTGTGCGCGACCGACCCCTTCGCTGCGGCGGAGGATGCGGGGCCGGTCGTCACCCGTGGTGGGCGTGTGATCGTCGGACGGATCACGGCGGACGCTGGAAACCCCGCTGAGATCGCCTACTCGGACGACTATGGCGCGACCTGGACCAACGTGAATCTGGGATCGACCAACAGTCAGTTGGTGAACGCACTTTGGTGGCAGGACTGGACCAATCTGTGGGCTGCGTGCTCCGGTGGGTACGTCTACTTCTCAGCCGATGGCGGCGAGTCCTGGACGGCGCAGACCTCCGGTGGTCTGACGGCGCAGAACCTCAACGACGTGTGTGCGTTCGATGAGCGCAACGTCTGGGCGGTCGGCGCTGCGGGCGCGATCATTCGCACCACGGACGGCACTAACTGGGCGTTGGTAACGGGTCCTGCGGGAGTGGCGGACGCCTTCAACACCGTGTTTATGTGCAACACGCAGCGGGTGTTCATCGGATCGGACGCCGGTAACGTGTACTACACGCACGACGCGGCGACTCCAGGAGCGGGGACTTGGGTCACGCTCACTACCCCGGCCTGGTCTGGTGGAACGGTGAAGAAGATCCGATTCGACCTCCGTTACCGCTACTGGG
>JBDGYW010001343.1:0-2151 GCA_039588935.1 Gemmatimonadota bacterium
GTCAAGCCGGACACGGTGGTCAAGAAGGCGTGCTCGAACGTGGCCAGCGCCACGACGATCACGGTGGACGATTGCAACGTCGTGACGATCACGGGCGTGACGGCCATCGAGACGATTGACACCTGTAACGCCGCGAACACGAATCGTCACTTGACGCTTCTGTGCGGCTCTGCCACGGCGGTCATCACCGACGGTAACAACATCGTCATTGCCGGCAATTTCACTTGCTCGGCAACGAGCTCGATGCTTCTTGTCTGCGACGGCTCCAACTGGATTGAACTTTCGAGGAGCACTAACGGATAATGCCTGACACCGCTCTCGATCACGACAAAAAGTGGCGCGGCAGGATTCAACTGGCCAAGCGTTACCAGGAGAAGTTCGGGAACACCGATCAGCGGTGGGACAGGTACGTTCGTGGGCTCGCCGGGGATTTCAACTCCCGCATGGAACTCGGTGAGGAAGCCATCGATGTCAATGTCACCCGCTCGGATGTCAAGACACGATTGGCCCCGCTGTGGCTGCAAGACCCGCATGTGACCTTCACGGCAACACGCGACCGGGTGACCATCGGTGAGACGGATGTGGATAACGTCCGGCGTGCGGAGTTCTCCGAGGCCGAGATCAACTACTGGATGAAGGAGTTGGAGATCCGCACGAAGGTCACTCGCCCGTGCGTGCTCGATGCGGAGACCACCAACCACGGCTACGCCTACCTCGGCTATACCTCGAAGAAAGAGGAGGTCGAGCAGGACGGCGATTCCACCGAGGCCAATCCGCTGATACGGTTTCAGCAACCGTTCTGCATCCGCAAGTCCCCTCGTGAAGTGCTCCTGCAGCCCGGCTGCTGGAACATCGAAGATTGCGAATGGATCGTTCTGCTGTTCGATAAGCCGCTTGCGGATGCGCGTGAGCGGTACGACGCTTCCGACCTGCAGGAAAGCCGCTCGATCATGGAGAAGATTCGAGACGGTGCCAGCGGGCAGTTGGCCGAGTTTCTCGACAGTGAAGACTCCAAGCTGGTCGAGATTCAGGTCATCTGGGACAAGCGCACGAAAAAGATCAAGACCTTCGCGGACGGTCACGAGGAGATGCTCGAGGAGGACGATTGGGAGCTGGAGCTCGAAGGCTTCCCGCTGGTCGATCTGCGGTTTGAGGACATTCCCGACGAGTATTACGGCACACCGTCACAGCAGTACTCCTACCCCCAGCAGAAGGAGCTGAACGCTGCCCGCACCAAGATGCGCAAGCGGCAGAACCGCTCGAAGCGCATCATCATGACTTCCGGTGATGTCGAGCAGGACGTGGCGGATGCCTACAAGAAGGCTGACGACAACGAGTTGATCCGCACGGGCATTTCGGTCTCCGGGGGCGAGGACATCAGGCGGCACTTCATTCAGGAGGAGATACTTCCGCAGGATCAGTCCACGTTCATCTACGATGCGACGATCAAGGACGATATCCGGCAGATCCAGGGGACGAGTGCCGAGCAACGCGGCTCCGGTGACCCGAATGTCCGCTCCGCGACATCCTCGGCCAACATCGAGAAAAACGCTCAGATCAGATCGACCGACCGGGGCGATCGGGTCAAGGAGTTCTACGAGAAGATTGCACGCAAGCTGTGGATGATCCTGCAGCAGCAGCCGAATGTCGAGCGTGACCGCAGAGTGGCCGGGCCGCTGGCCAACCAGTTCAAGCGGCTGACATACACCCTGGAGGAGCTTCGGGGCGAGTTCGCCATCGAGATCAACATCTCAACGGTTCTGCCGGAAGACCCGGCCACTCGTCAAACGCTCGCGTTGCTGAATTACAGGATGTTCCGACAGGATCCTCTCGTGAACGGCGAGACACTGATCCTCGATGTCTTGAAATCTCAAAACAAGACCAACCTTCCGACCTACATCCTGAACCTGCGCACACCGGAGCAGGAGTTCGAGATGATGCTCATGGAAGGCTTGCCGGTGGAGCCTCACCAGCAGGACGATCACGAGCGGCACATCAACGAGCACCGCTTACAGATCGCTCAGTTGGAGCAGGCGCTCGACAATGCCGGCCCGGACGACAGGATGAAGCTGCAGATGGCAGGCGCCCTGCTGATGGCTCACTTCAACTCCACGATGAAAATCTTCAATCAGATAGCGGGTGCTCAAGGTC
>JBDGYW010001344.1:0-2143 GCA_039588935.1 Gemmatimonadota bacterium
CTCTTGAGCGTCATTACGGCTCCGCGCACGGAGGAGAGCGTGGCGTTCTTGCCGAACATCCACTTCACGGAGTCAGCGCCCAGCAGCAGGATGTACTCCGGCTGCACCAACGCAATCTCTTGCGCCAGCGCCGCGGCGCAATCCTTAATCCAGGTGGCCTTGAGATTGCCACGTCCGCCGTCCGGTGGCATGAACCTGCAGATGTTCGTACAGAAGAAGCCGGCGGAGTCCAGGTGGAACTCGTCGAACATCTCCCGCATCATCTCGCCGGACTTACCAACGAAGTTGCGTCGGTCGATGACCTCATCGTCACCCAGCCGCTTGCCAATGATCATCACGCGCGATCGGCGTGGGCCATAATCCCCAGCCCACTGGTGCCCGGGGACCATCTCCACATCCGCACGTGTGTCTGCTTCGCCTTTCCTTCCCTTGATGTCGATGACTGACAAGGTCTGGGGCTCAACGAAGCTCTTGCGAAAGAACTCCAACGGCGATATACCCAATCGCTCGGCGGAGATCGTCCAGCTATCCGTCGGTCGGAATTTTCCGAGCACGGAATCGTCGAGGATTACCTCGTCGGAAAGCATGAAGCTCTACCCTAACTGATCCATCGGTACACCAGCTGCTACGCCAGCGGCAAGGATCGTGTCCCAAAGAAAGCCCACCTGGCATTGGCCAGGATCCGAACCCTGCGGCAGCTCGACATCAAACGGTTGATGCCTAAACATGCCACGCGCAGAGAAAGCAGTTGCCAGCGCCTTAATCTCGACCAGTGCCTCTGGGTCAAGACAGAGCGCCAGCGTTCCCGCATGCCACGTCATCCGTGCGAGCTCGGACTGCGATGGCGTGATGGTGTTGCCTAGCAGTGCGGCGCCGCGCGGCCCTACACGCCAAACATCCGTAATACCCTCGACGATGACGCCGAAGCTGTACTGCGACGCCACGTCGAAGTTGTAGAAGAGCTGCCGCTTGGGCAGGTTCGGCATCGTCCAGTACTTCGGAATGTTCTTCGATGGTGGTTCTCCAATATGACGAGTCTGCCAGCCGACCAGCTTCCCACGGAAGTGGATCGGGATCACAATCCGATCACGGACGAACGGATTCTCGTGCTGTCCGCAGTAGCAGACACCGTACGTCACAGCGAGCATGTCGGGATCAAATCCCCGTTCGTGCTGCAAGTACCCACGACTGTGGTGGTCGTCCGGCATCATGTCCAAACGCACACACCCTTCAGGCATCTCGACAGCCTTTATCGGCTGTGCGATCGGCCTTGCCGTTGAGAGGCTCTTGCGTGCGATGTAACCCTTGAGCTCGTCAACCAAGCCTTCAAGGTCACACTTCTCATTGAAGCAACGCACGCCATGCTTATGCCCGAAGTGAACATTGGTCTCCGGGTCGATCGTGTTCCAACGGTGATTGATCCACAACCGAAACCGTCTGTCACCGCAGAAAGGACAACAAACCCTGTAAGACTCTCCGCGGTGAAGCATCCGTGCTACAGGAAATTTGGCGTTGTCCAATACGACAGGCTGGAACACCGCGGGGTCGCCCTCCGCAGCAATCTTGACCTCGCCAAACCTTCGGCGCAGGCTGCTATACAGCTGCGGGTTCAGGGGCATGACGCATCCTTCTCGCCAAAGCGAGTGTCAGGCTCTTCATCGTCATCATCAGCTTCATCCTCATCACCACGAGGCACCTTGCCTTCGTCACCCTCAGCGGTCCAGTTCTTGCCGGTCTGATTCTCCTTGTACTTGCCGTCCAACGAATCGAACCGACTGTAGCGGCCGTTGAGTTTTACCCACACTTCACCTTTCGCATCACCACGAACCTTCGACGCCACGATGATCGCGACATTGTCACTATCCACAGTGCCAATAGCCATGCAGTTATGAAGCAACCAAGCAAACGAACCAGCTTCAGCAGAGTTGAACCAGTTCGGCCGCGCCGTAGCGCTCTTCGACGACTGCGACACACTCAGCTGATGCAGGATCAGGAAGCAGACGCCTTGCTCTTTCGCCACTGTCAGCAGGTCGTCCATCACTGACTGCACGAAATGGCGAAGGACATCGCTCTTGGTCTTACTCGCCTCCATGACACGTGTGACGAACGGCAGCAGCCAGTCCAGAATGACGAGCTGCGGCTT
>JBDGYW010001345.1:0-2142 GCA_039588935.1 Gemmatimonadota bacterium
CTCCAGAGCGTGTGGCGGTGGAACCCGAACACGTCGACGGTGGAGTTCATTCAGCATCCGGATGTGCCGGTGCCGACCGGGTCCCTGTGGCTGGTGTACTACCCGAGCGACCCCGTCGTGACCAACCTCCACGCCATCCACGGTGAAACACCCTACCTGATCCATCTGGGCGGCACGGAGAATGTCACCTGGACCGTCACCGGTGAGCCCAGCATACCGCACATCGACTGGAAGTCGAACTCCTTCAACTTCGTGGGCTTTCACCTCGACCCGAACCAGGGGCCGCTCTTTGGTGACTTCTTCTCCTCTTCCCTGGCCCATGACCCGAACACCGCATACGTCCTGAATAACATCACCGGAAATTGGGAGCAGGTAACAGACCCCGCGACAACCGCGATGCTCCGGGGCGAGGGCTTCTGGATCTACTGCAAGGGTTCATCTCAATTCACGGGGCCGCTGTCGTTGCAGCTCGAGCAGAGCACGGGCCTGCACTACGGTAAGGCCCTCCCCGAACAGAATGTGGTTCTGCGCAACAGCTCGGCCGCGGACAAGAACGTGTCCCTTTCCGTTCCGGCGTCCCCTTTGAGGGACAGCTTTTATTACTGGGTATTCGACCCGAACAACGAAGTCGCCGGTTGGACTCCATTTCCCGCCCCCTTCGAGGTGGCGATTCCTGCGGCCGGCTCGCAGAGGCTCCGCCTAGGTGTGAAACGCGCGGGCCTTGAAGCCGACACCGCTTACGAGCAGAACATGACGGTGACGGACAGCGAAGGTGTGAAGATCCTTCTTCCTGTGAGCGTGAGCGGCATCAGCTACTCCGGTCTCTGGGTGGGCGATGCCACGATCACGAAGGTGAGCGAGCCGGCGAAGCCAGTCGATCCGAATAAGCCGGATCCAATCGACCCGAATGCGCCAACCAAGACCGGCTCCGAACTCTCGTTCCGGCTGATTGTGCACGCCGACCCTAACGGTAAGGTGCGGCTCCTGAGCCAGGTCATCCAGATGTGGCAGAAAGGAACATGGAAGTCGGACCCGAACGACCCGGGCAAGTTCATCGTGGACAAGCCGGGACATTTCGTGCTGCTTGTGGACGACGAGCTTATTCCGAACTACGAGGGCTCGGCCATGCGTGACGGGCAGCTCGTGGGTCGAAGGATCAGCTCACCCGCGTTTCCTCCACTGAGTGCTGATGAGGGGCTTATGGCGGAGCCGCTAGATCCGTCCGACCCCAACAACAGCGTATCCGTAACGATAACACTCGACCGGGCTGATCCAGTAAACCCATTCGTGCACAGGTATCATCCTTATCACTCGCCCCCGGACCCCAATCGACCACCGCCAGAGGAGCAGATGTTCACGATTGAGCGGGTTATCACGATGGAGTTTGCCGACGAGGACGCGGAGGGTCGACCGATCACTGGCGTTCCTTCACTCAGCTGGGGAAGCTCCGAGATCGGTGGAATCTACGAAGAACAAATAACCGGCCTTCACAGGAAACCCTTACGCATCGCTGGCACGTTCGTGCTGCATAAGGTGAGCGATGTGGAGACGCTAAGTCCGTAGTGAGATAACAAGCGACGAAGGAGAGACGACGTGCGAAAGAGGTTGGAAACCGAGACAAAAGCACTCCCAGCGTACGCCGCCTCTCGTGTGAGCGAAATGAACGTCTGGGCATACAACCAGACCCGCCAAGAAGTGAGTAGGGCTAGGCCCCCAAAAAATAGCCTGACCACTCCTGTAATTCCGTCAGAAGGACGAAACACGAGGTTCGTCATGAGAAAGAAGACCTTCTCTGCATCCCGGAAACTCGAATCAGCCAGAAGCGAGGTGCGACACAGCACCCTCCGCCTGCTCCTGCTTCTGGCCCTTACCGCGATCGCCTCGCTCTACAGCGCGACAGAGGCGAGAACAGACGAGCCTTTGCTGGTGAAGGATATTAATCCCGGCGACCCGAATAGCCATCCGCATGAGCTGGTCGATATCAACGGAACGTTGTTTTTCGCCGCCAGCGATCCGACTTGGGGAACTGAGCTGTGGAAGCATGATCCCACGACAGGAATTACAGAGCGCGTGGAGGATATTTTTGCCGGGTCCCTCAACGGCGATCCCCAGTCTTTAACCAATGTGAACGGCAGGTTGTTT
>JBDGYW010001346.1:0-2142 GCA_039588935.1 Gemmatimonadota bacterium
GCGCGACATGAAGGCGTCGGACTTGATCGCGATGGGCATCGACAAGGAGATCGTCGAGTCGCACGCTGCGAACGTCACCGCCTCGAACGCAGGTGGCGGGCCACGTGGCGCAACGTCGGAACTGAAATCGAACCCCGAGGCAATCGCCCGGCGTCCGAACCAACAGGTGACGTCTCCTGACTCCACACACGGCGCTAACGCGGAGATCCCGTACTACGACGTCTGTGTGTACCTCGACCTGAACGGTGACGGTACAACGCAGCACAGGCGCATCACAGCCATCGGTCACACGCCGGAGGTGGTGTCGAACGACGCCGCGCCGGAGCGCCCGTATGCGCTGTTCGAGGTCGACCCAGAGCCGCACTCGATGATCGGCATGGACATCGCGGATCGCACGAAGGATCTGCAGTTGCTGAACACGAAGGTGCTGCGAGGTCTCCTAGACTCGTTGGCGTTCTCCCTGCACCCGCGCACGGAAGTGGTCGAGGGCGAAGTCAATATCGCAGACGTGCTGAACACAGAGATCGGTTCTGTGATACGCGTACGCCAATCCGGCATGGTACGCGAGATGACGCACACATTCAACGGTCAATACGCGCTGCCCTTCTTGGAGTACTTCGGGCAGATGAAGGAAAATCGCGTCGGCATATCGAAGGCATCGGCGGGCTTAAACCCAGACGCGCTCCAGTCGAGCACACAGGCCGCAGTCGCAGCCACGGTATCCGGCGCACAGCAGCACCTAGAGATGTACGCACGCATGCTCGCGGAAACAGGCATGAAGGATTTGATGCGCGGAATCCTGCGTACTATCACGGCAAACCAGCAAGCTGGTAGGAAGATTCGACTGAACAACCAGTTCGTCGAAGTCGATCCTCGCGCATGGGACTCCACGATGGACGTGACGATCAACGTCGCAGTGGGGTACACGGTCGACGAGGAGCGCATCGCTGCACTGAAGGAGTTGTCAGCGAAGCAGTGGGAGATTCTGTCGACCCTCGGGCCGCAGAATCCGTTCGTGACATACGGGCAGTATTCGCAGACGCTGGCGCAGATCACGAAGCTCAGTGGGTTCGCGGATACACAGAAGCACTTCAACATACTGCCACTCGACTTCACGCCGGAGCCACCTCCGCCGCAGCCGACGCCTGAAGACGTTCTCGCGCAGTCACAAGCGCAGAAGGTTCAGAGCGACGCCCAACTGGAGGCACGGGAACTGGAACTGAAGGAGATGGAGATAACGCTACGCGATAGGCGCGAGCGTGACAAGATGCAGGGCGAGTTGATGCTCAAGGCGAAAGAGATCGAACTGAAGTACAAGGTGCAGATTGACGCCAACGAGATCAAGCGCACGGCTATCACTAAACCGGAGAAGAAGGATGACTCAGCCTAAGCTCGAACCTCTGTCGGAAGAGGCGTACAGGCAGTGCGCTCATGCCGAGCAACTGCTTGCAGACCCTCTGTTCGACGAGGTGTTTGCAATCGTCGAGGCAGTCTACATCGACGAGTGGAAGGTTTGTGATGACCTTGATAGGCGGGAAACCGCATGGCACTTGGTGCAGGGACTGCACGATGTGCACAAGGGATTTCGCAAACTCGCAGACAGGAAAGTAGCACACGATCTTCAGCACAAGGCTGAGGACGAATAACCCAGGACTTGACAAACGAAGGGAATCTAGTTATTATGGGTAAGGCAAAAGGTAGCGACAAGGGCGGCAAGCCCACCGATGCCCGCACGCCAGAAGAGAATCTCATGGCTCTGCTGGAGAGCGAGGACACCCCACCACAGGACCCTCCGCCAACTCCCGACGCCGATGAAGAGGAGTTAGAGGACGGCGACACGGACTCCGATGAAGACGACGACGAGGACAACGAGGATACTGACGAGGATTCGTCCGAGGACGAAGATGATGATGAAGACGGGGACGAAGATGCTGACGAAGACGACACGGAGCAGTACACTTTTGAGGTAGTTGTCAACGGCGAGACGAAGACGGTAGACTCGGAAGAGTTAGTAAAGGGTTACCAACGTCAGTCTGATTACAGTCGCAAAACTGCGGCCCTTGCCGAGGAACGCAACGCGTTCACGGAGGAGCAGCAGGCAGTACAGGCGGAACGTACGCGCTACGCAGGACTGCTCGACAA
>JBDGYW010001347.1:0-2141 GCA_039588935.1 Gemmatimonadota bacterium
AGCTCATCCTGTTGGCCGTCCTCCATGTTGTCTACCCAGTCCTCGTACGAGATCCCGCGCTTACTATCCTGCCAGGTCTCTGACCGATCGTTGAGGTACATGCGGGCATCTTCGCACGCCTGGTCCAGGGTCGCGTTGTAGTCGACGATTTTTGCGTTGGCCTCACAGATGAGGTCGGCGATCTCTCCTTGCAGCTTGGTCAACGTTTTGTAGGTGTCGGCGTCTACTCGCTTCATGTCGTCCTCCTCGGGGTTACCTGGTCCTCCCAGGCTCTATGTAGACATAGCACGTTCTGGGGCGGGGTCAAAGACTTTCGGCGCTTTTCTTTGGCTGCCAGGGACAGTCCTCGCAGTTCAACTGTCCAGCGCAGCAGCTCTCGGCCATGTTGATGGTGTAGCCCGCGGCAAGGGCGGCCCTGAAGCACGCGTCCTCATCTGCAGTCATCTGATCGGCGATGTAGCTCGTGTAGCTCTGCCCCTTCATCTCAATCCTCCCGTACGCGGTCATCTTCATCGAGCCAGTCGTCTTCGAATGGGCACAACTCCCAATCTTCCTCCCAGTCGAGACCGAGAGGATCTACGGGCTCTCCTGCTTCTTCTCGCAGCTGGCGCATGAAGTGCATCGAGTCCTCGATCAACTCACCTTCAAGCCGTTTCACCTCTGCGGGATCATCGGTGCCGAGCTCCACCAGATGCTGGATCTGCTCCTCAGTCTCCCGAGCTTCCTCTAGCTCTTCAAGGGCATCCACCAATCGAACCGCTGGCATCTCAGTCCTCCCGTTGCGGCGTCCAGAACCACATCCCCCAACCGGCACCGGACTGGTAAGCCACCGTGCCGAGGTCGCCGACCTTGCCACCCTTGGGCGCGCCAGCGCCCGCGAGCAGGTGCTCGACGCCATGGTCGGTCTTGACACGATAGTACCAGCCGTTGTCACGGCTGGGTACGTCGATGATGGTTGCGGGGTGTGGGTCAGTGGGTTTCATAGCCCTACTCCAAAGGCTTCGCGCGCAGTTGTTCGAGCCGCTCGCTCAGCAATCGGGATGCGGCCTCTGAGAGCGTACAACCCCACAGACCAATCTTCACGCTTTGACGTAGGAGCTCGACATCTTCGGTGCTCAGCTCCACTTGCACCACGGATTCGACTGATGGCACTTCCGTAATCCCAGGCAAATTGAGATACTCACGCCCAAGTGCCGTGATGCGGATGTGCCGCGACTTTCCGTACCCGCGCTCGATCACCCCCTTCTTCTCCAACGCTTTCAGGTGATCGGCAGAGGCATTCGTCGAGCTGAACCCAAGATGCTTGCCAATTTCACGGAAGGTTGGCGCTGGAGAGCCCATGGCTACTCTGTTGTTGATGAAAACCAGGACCTGTAACTGGCGTCGAGTCAAACGCATGGTGTATACATCTCATGTTTCATGGTTAGCGCCAAAGGTTTTTTAGGAAACCGTTTTCTCCCGGATACGGCAGCAGCTTGAGCCGCGGGGCATCTTTGAGCACGATGGCCGTGAGGCCGCCGAGTTGGTTGACCAGCCGCGCCCAGTGCACCACGTGTCGTTGCATGTGCTGATAGCAGCGAAGGCAGATGTAATGTTCGTACTTCACGGCACCCAGGCGATACATCTGTGGCGTGCGTCGGAGGTGGACACGGCAATGAAGACAGTGGCACCTAGAGAGCCACTGGGCATCTCGCTTGGCTTGCTCATAGTGCTCGTCGATGAGCGCGCAGTTTTTCTTCCGGGTCGCGCCAATGGCCCGCGAGCGGAAGAAGCCCCACGCCAACACACCAGACGTGCCGACGACCATGATGAGGACCCCCAACACCTCGTTCCAGGTCACGATGCATCCTCGGGCTTGCGGACACGTACCTGGAACGGGCTCTGGCCCGGTTCGTACTCTACGTGCCGCGTAGGGGCCCCGCACACGGGGCAGCGGAAGTGAGGCGGCACACTGAAGGCCAGCTTGCAGTGGTAGCAAGCGGTACCGCGGGTAGCTCTCATGGCGCGTCGTAGTCGCTCTCGTGCTCTCGCTCGTCCGGTTTTCATAGGTGGGCCTCTTCGGCAGCCGCAGCTCATGACTCCCTCCGCTCGATATCCGCTGCCACCAGCGTTCCCAGCCAGTACTCCCACGCGGTATCACA
>JBDGYW010001348.1:0-2140 GCA_039588935.1 Gemmatimonadota bacterium
GGATGTCGTAGCTCTTGTCGATCCGAGGATCTACGTGAGCTTCGGTATCACTGGCCACACCGAGAAGCAGGGAACTCTGAGCGTAGAAGAGGGACTTCCTCGTACCCGCCGTGTCGAAGAGCAGTCGTTGACTGCGCTCCCAGTTGAACCCGACCCACATGTTCAGGTCGCCCTGAACGAGCGCACGGACGGTATTGAAGTCC
Organism: Gemmatimonadota bacterium; assembly: GCA_039588935.1. Lineage (GTDB taxonomy): Bacteria > Gemmatimonadota > Gemmatimonadetes > Gemmatimonadales > GWC2-71-9 > JBDGYW01. Next base: position 204 of record JBDGYW010001348.1, read on the forward strand.
GAGCTGGTGATGGTCGTGTCCGTCAGCAAATCCTGGTACTGGTCGGCACCAGTGATCGCGTGTCGGGTCTGGCTCGGATCGACCTCGTTCGCATCGAGGATGCGCTTCGCGATCAGGATCTTTGCCAGGCTGATGATGGTGCCCGACGTGTCGATCTGACCCGCCGGTAGTGCGGTAGAGGTCGTCCCGTTCTCGCCCGTGAACGCAGTTGCGTCGGCAGCAGCGATGATCGTGTCATCGAACTGGCGACCTGCGGCCATGGCCATGCTCTGACCATAAGCTCCAGTGGGGTCGTTCAGAACTGTGTTGATGTCTGCCTTGCCGACCAGGGCACCCGTTTCGTAGGTGTTGGTGGTCAACGATCGGCGGCGGTGAGGCATGTCGACATTGGGCGTGTCGGTGTGCCGACCCGACTTCTGCTGCATGCCGATGCTGTCGATCTGATCCCAGAATGAGATCTTGGCATTCACGTCGTTTTCCACCCGGACCTTGTCACGCAGGCGCGTGAAGCGCTGCTGGGCCAGGTGGTCGATACCGGAAGCGTACTTCCGAATCCTGTGTACTTCGATTTGATCGGGCATAGCCGGATACTCTCCATACGAATGCGCCTGATGAAGCGCGCATCAGTGCTTGCATTTGGAGGCTACCCGGACTGCCCGGACCCAGGTTCTAGCTGGGCTTCGCCGATCCCGATTTCTTCTTCGGGGTTGCCGACGCTTTCTTCTTCGGAGCTGCCTTCTTTGTCGACGCCTTGGCTGGCGCTGGCGACGGTGGAGGTGGCTCCACGATCGTTCCTGTCTTGAAAAGCCTATAGTTCTCGTCAGCTCGCTTCAAGTGCGTCTCTACAGTGGAGCGGAATCCCAGCGTATCGACGCTGCTGGCCAGGATTTTCCAGGCGACTTCGGAATCTACGCCGTGCGCGTCAATCCAGTTCACGATGCGATTGAACGAGTCATCGACATCGAGGCCATCTGCTTTCATGGCTCGAGCATTCTGGATCTGGCGTGCGACCGTGATCGCGAAGATCTTGTATTGATCAATTAAATTCATGAGTTACCTCGGTTCGGGATAGGCCTGCGCGTACAGTGCAGCCATCTCGTTGTTGGCTTGCTTGTGTCCCGCGTGGTTCGCCGTGAAGTACATCTCGCGGAATTCCTCGTCTGCCATCTTCGCGTTGATCTCCTCGAGTGCCCGTTCCGGCGTCAGAGGGCCATCGACCTTGCCCATGCCGAGCTTGTCTACCGGGGTGAGATCTTCGCCCGTTCCCTGGCTCAAACCCCCGAGGCCGATCTGGATCATGCCCTTGGTGAACAGCCAGTGGTTGCCGAGCTCCGTCCCGTCCTCGAGCTTCAGATGCAGGATGTCGTTGGCATGCTCACCGTACAGGGCCTTGAGCGCATCTTCGCCCGCAACCCTGTGCGTGTCGTAGGCAGCGCCCAGCTCCCGCTTCATCTCCTCGATCTTGGCTTTCCCGTCCGCATCGTTCTGTGCGAACACGGCCTCCCGCTGCTTCTGCATCAGCTCGGCATAGCCTTGGGTGAGGACGGGGTACTGGTCTTGCGTCACGGCAGATCGGTGGAGCAGATCGTTTACTTCGCTCATGAACTCGGGTGTCCAGCCAATGCCTTCCGGCGGTTCGTACTCGCCAGCGTCGTAGCCGTCCGGTGACTCTGGGCGACCGATATCGCTGAGGAAGCGAGCCGTGTCGGCCAGGTCGCCTTCCTTCGGAGGGATGATGCCTTTGCGTCCGATCATGGACTGCGCGTTGACGTGCTCCGCTGCGAGGGCAGCGACATCGGCGTGCTTGTTGATGTACGGGCTATCGCGTAGTTCGGGTGCGAGGGAGTCCCACGGTCCTGGCGTTCCGGCGTTAGGGTCGTTGCTCATAGTCTGACGGTCCTTGTGTGAGGTTGAAGATCTCTTCGTCGGTCATGTTC
>JBDGYW010001349.1:0-2139 GCA_039588935.1 Gemmatimonadota bacterium
AATAATCGGGAACAGGAAAGGAATCTCCTGCTCGGTGACCCCTGTACCCACTGCCGATGTCCGCATTGTCTCATTGCTTATAGTCATGTCTAAACTCCTAATCTGTAAAGCCGGTCTCCGTGATGATGGCTCTGATGGTACACGGCATCGGCCGATCACCGGAGATTATAATTGGATCCTCAGTACTGAACCCGCCATCAAAATTCAACTCTTTGTCACCGGTAACAAGCGCCGGTGGTGAATCGTATGCTTCTTCCGTCCGCCAATCGATGTCGTACATATTGCCCTCGACCCCGAACTTCGCCAGGAGGGTCTTGTAGAACGAGATCCACAGGCGGCCGATTTTTTTGACCATGCCGTGACTGGGTCCGCGGCCCGTCGAGACATCCAACCGCATCGGCTGCAAGCGGTATTGGTACTTCAAGCCGGCCATGACCTTGGACGCTGTTTCCGGCAGTGTGATCGCCCCATCCACGACAACCATGTCCCCGAAGTCCGCACCATCCGCCAGGACGCTGACCGTCTCACCCTCGAGGTGATCGAGTCCGGTGATCACGGTTGTCGGCTCGCCGTCATAGATCACCCCGCAGTCCACGAAGTAGCAGTCGGATTGCGTGTCGAAGACCCGCGGCTGCATCCGCTCGATGAACTGGTACAGGGAGCCGCTGAGATCCCGCAGGACGGCACACCATACCTCATCCTCGCCTGTCCCCGGCATCCCCGGCATCGTGGCGACACTGGTCACCTTGCCGGTCGCGGTCAGGAAGACATCGTTCTCCGCGGTCAATGGGTCACCGACTCCCTCGGCTGCGATGATGCCGTCGAGGTTGATGACCGAGCCCCCGTTATTCTGGACGGGACCGGCGTTGATTGATTCGATCAGCGACAAGTCGTCCAGGCTGTAGACCTGGATGGTGTCACTGCCGGCATGCACATCGCTGTCCCGGCACACATAGAGCCGTTCGTTAACAATCCAAGTCGTCTCCGCATCAGCCATATAGGCGGACGCGAGGACGTTGAAATCCTTGTCCATCTTAAAGAGATTCCGGTTCCCGAGTCCGGCATAATTGAACGCCGGATCCCCCAGGCAGTACAGGAAGCCATTATGAAGACGGAGTTCCTTGAGGATGTCGGCATCCCCCGCACCGTCCAGACTGAGGTTGTACTCGTCTTCGGCATTGAGCCCGAACCGGTACAGCTGAGTCCTGTTGGCGGTCAAGTGACCACCGCTGAAGAAGACATAGTTTCCCACTTCGTCTACGATACAGCTGGCCGTGCCGGCATCATGATTCGAGACATACGCCAGGTCCAGGTCGTTCCCCGATGCGTCATGCTTCAGGCGGACACCATAATTCGCCCCATCGCTGGTGTTCGGCGCTGACCGGGCATCGGTGCCGGCCATGTGGACCTGACCGCCCGGATCGACATCGAGACACCAGTTGCCTGTTCCGGCTCCCCCATCCGGCGGCGACCATTCCCACACCAGCGCACCGGTCGCCAGGTTGAATTTGTAGATATAGGTCGTGGTTCCGTACCAGGTCAGCAGGAAGATGAACTGGCCGGTACTGTCGATCACGGTGTTCCGGCCGGTCTCAGACAACCGCCACCCATGTGACGGCTGGGCGAAGTAGGTCTGGTCGAATGTCATCGTGGTCAGGTCAAGCCGACCCAGGCAGCAGTCACGCGTCCCGTTCCAGCCCGGCACATACATGTAATTGCCCTGTAGCACCGGATAGCCCAAGGTCGTCAGTGTACCTAACACATCAGTGTAGACCTTGACCAGCACCTCGTTGCCGGTGAATGTCTCGGCGACAAACCCACCTCCCTGGGTGATAACAATCTCGTTGGTGGTCGTCTGCTCTTCGACATCAAATGTTCCCACATACCCCACAGCTCCGCCGATCTGGACCTTATCACCGGCGACAAATCCGTGCAGCGCCGAGGGGATGCCGACCAGGTTGGCCGTCCCGAGATCCCGCGCCGCGGCGTTTCCTGTGATCCGCTGACCACTCAATCCTTTCATGACTTTTACGCTCGTCCCGTCTTTGAAGTAGTGCAGGGTCTCGTCGAAGTCTGCCTGGGCGGAGGTATCGGTCGTCGAGTCGGAGGTATACTCCACGCTCTGGCCGGTCAAATGCC
>JBDGYW010001350.1:0-2136 GCA_039588935.1 Gemmatimonadota bacterium
ACCCTCGAATGCCTGCAAACGTTCCTTCTCACCTTCGCGGACGCGCACAGACACCCGCAACGTATCTCCCGGGCGGAACTCAGGAATGTCTTCCCGCAGTCCCTCTTGCTCGAGAACGCTTATTGATTTCATTGTCTCTGCCCCTGATTAGCCGGCCTCATCCGACCGGTGTTCTGCCTCATAGCGGGTCCAAAGATCGGGACGCCGCGTTTTTGTTATCTCTTCAGCCCGGGCGCGCCGCCACTCGGCCACCCGTGCGTGATCACCACTCAACAACACTTCCGGCACCTTCATCCCACGGTACTCGGCGGGCCGCGTGTAACTCGGTGCGCTGAGCAACCCATCGTACAACGAGTCGCCGGCGGCCGAATCGTGGTCGCCCAAAGCTCCAGGCAACAACCTGACCACCGCGTCGACAACACACAGAGCGGCGAACTCACCGCCCGAAAGCACCGCCTCCGACACCGACACTTCGTCCACACCAGGCCACATCGTCACCCGCTCATCAACGTCTTTGTAGTGACCACACAACAACGTCAACTCCTCACCCAAACTGTACCGCACAGCATCATCGTGTCGAAACGGACTGCCTCGCGCCGACAACAACACTGTCGTCGGACCGGCATTCAGTTCTTCGAGCGCCTCGAAGAACGGCTCCGGTTTCATCACCATCCCCGCGCCACCGCCGTAGGGAGTGTCGTCGACCGTACGGTGGCGGTCGTGGGTGAAATCCCTTAGATCCACCACATTGTACCGCACCAAACCGGCCGCCGCAGCCCGTCCGAGAATACTTGTCGCTAAGGGTTCCCTGAACAAGTCCGGGAACAGCGTCACGACGTTTACCCTCAGCATCCTACAAGTCCAACAACCCCGGAGGCGGATCTATCTCGATTCGTCGCTCCACCCTGTCCACGCTGACCAAGATCGGCTCGCGGAACGGGACCATCACTTCCCGCCCCTTCACATCCACACAGAGCAACTTCCCTCCCGGGATATCCAACAGTCCGGTTGCTTCCCCCACATTCTCACCATTCACGAGCACAGATGCACCCGGAACATCGTGTTCGTAAAACTCGCCCTCATCCAGTGGCGTCAGTTCGGCCTTCGGCACCCCTAACAACACCTGATCCCACTGCTCCAACACTCCTCGGTCGGCGACGTCCTTGAACTTGATCAACCAACTGCGCTGATAGGGACGTGCTCGCTCGATTTCGAGCGGGTCGCCCACCGGGTTTCCAGCCTCATCGACGGGTGTGAGTATCCGTCCGGCCACGAGCACCTTTTCGGGTTCGTCGGTGAGCACCCACACCACCGCGTCGCCCTTGAGCCCGTGAGGCTTTCGGAAGCGCGCCACCCCCAGGTAGGCCGCCTCCACCGTGCCTCCTAAGACTCGTCCGCTGTTTGTTCCGGGGCCTCGACCTGTGCTTCGGCCGGAGCCTCGGTTGGTGCTTCAGCCGGTGCTTCAGCCGGTGTCTCGAACACCCCCACCTTCTTTAAGAGCGAACGTACCGTATCTGACGGTGTGGCACCCTTGGAGAGCCAGGCGCGAGCCTTCTCCTGGTCTACTTTGAGGGTCGCCGGCTCGGTACGTGGGTCGTAATGCCCCAGCAGCTCGACGAAGCGGCCGTCACGCGCCTTCGCCTTGTCGGTGACGACAATGCGGTAGCTCGGCTGCTTCTTGCGCCCCACTCTGCGTAAACGAATTCGTGTTGCCATGTTCCTACCTTCGTGTTTATTGCAGGCCCAGCCCAGGCCTGCCGAATTGCTTGATCATCTTCTTCATCTCACCAAACTGCTTGAGCAGTCGGTTTACTTCCTGCACCGTGCGGCCCGAACCCTTCGCGATCCGCAAACGGCGCGATCCGTTCAATATGTCGGGGCGCTGACGCTCCTTCGGCGTCATCGATAGCACGATCGCCTCGATATGCTTCAACCCCTTCGGATCGACCTTCGCCTGCTTCAGCATCTTCGTGTTCACGCCGGGAATCATGCCCAGCAAGGACTCGAGCGGACCCATCTTCTGAATCTGACGCATCGCCGTCAGGAAATCAGACAGATCCATGCCCTTCTTCGACGTCGCCTTCCTTGCTATGCGTTCGGCTTCATCCGCTTTCACCGACGCCTCGGCGCGCTCCA
>JBDGYW010001351.1:0-2595 GCA_039588935.1 Gemmatimonadota bacterium
GGGAAAGTGTTGTCCACCGTGACATTGACAGCCGCCGAAGTGGTGTTATTGGTGGCAAAGTCGTATGCGATGGCCGTCAGGTCATAGCCGGCCTCAGCAAGCGCGGTGGTATCCCATGAAATCGAGTATGGTGCGTTGACATCGGTACCTATCAGGGTGCTGTCATAGTAGAACTCCACCCTCTCCACCGCCGTGTCGTCCGTCGCAGTCGCATCTATCGCGTAGATGTCACCCACGAAATCTCCGTCGGCCGGAACGGTGATTGACGCCGTCGGCGGGGTCGTGTCAACAACAAAGCCGGTGAAGGGTGCGCTGTTGGGAGTGCCCACGTTGTTGCCTGCGATATCTTCGACAGTGCCTGTAACGGTCACGGTGTATGTCAATCCGCTGGTCTGAGCGCTCGTAGTAAGCCGGACAGTCCGGTTGTCGGGTTGGAGAACTGCACCGCTTACGGTGAGGCCATTGTCGACGCTGAAATCGGCCGGCTGGATCGTGGAGGCGTTAAGGTCCTCACTGAAGAGCACATCGACCGTTGTGTCATTGACAAGCGCGGTCGCCGAGACGACGGTCGGCGCCGTGGCATCGACCTCAAAGGTCACCGTGGTGGAAGAAAAATTGCCCGCCTCATCCTCTGTCGTCAGCCTGATCGTATAAAAAATGTCGCTGAGAACGGACGTATCCAATGTGTCCAGCGTGCCGGCCGTAACAGGCGTTGTATGTGGGTTTGTGCCGATATCATTCCAACCTAGCGGAACCGCGCCCGCGCCCAGCTCGAGCCAGTATTCTTGGAAGTTCGGGTCGCTCGCAGTTCCTACTATATTGTAGGTGGTTCCGGGCAGCAGTTGCAGCGCGGTGGGATCGGTGACAGCGCTGGTCGGGTTGGTGTTGTCGACCGTCACATTTACGGCTGTCGACGTCGTACTGTTCGTTGCAGCGTCCGTCGCGACAGCCGTGAGCGAGTAGCCGCCGTCGGTGACCAGCGTAGTATCCCACACGAGAATGTAAGGAGAAGTGACGTCCTCTCCGATTTTCGTGACGCCATAGAAGAACTCCACCTTGTCCATCGTCTGGTTATCTGTTGCCGTGGCCGCGAGAGCATAACTGCTGCCTATGACCTGGCCCTCTGTGGGATCGGTGAGCGATACCGTCGGCGGCGTAAGATCCGGCCCCAGTCCCGTGAATTGGGCGGTGTTCGGGCTGCCCACGATGTTGCCCGCGAGATCTTCAATCGTTGCGGGTGTCGCCTTTACCGTCACTATGTAGGTGAGACCGTCCGTCTGCGTGTCGGTTGTCAGCTGAACGGTCCGGTTGTCACCCTGCAGGACCGCGCCCAACACACCGAGCCCGTTGTCGATCGTGAAGTAAGTCATGTCAATCGAGGACGCATTCAGGTCTTCGCTAAACAGGACATCTACCGTGGTAAACGATGCGGCACTCGCCGAAACGACGGTCGGAGCCGTATTGTCGACTGTGACGTTTATCGCCGCCGAAGTTGTATTGTTGGTGGAAGTATCGTACGCGACTGCCGTCAGAGAATACGAGCCGTCGGTGACGCCCGTCGTATCCCAACCAAAGGTGAACGGTTCGGGCGCAGAGTTGTCGGTTCCGATCAGGTTGGTTCCGCCATAATAGAATTCGACGCGGTCCATCGCCGTCTCGTCGGTCGCATTGGCAGAGATCGTGTACGTGCCGCTGATGCGCTGGCCTTCGGTCGGATCGGTTATCGCTACGCCTGTGGGAGGCGTCGTGTCGCCGGCGGAAAAGCCCGTGAACTGTGCGCTGTTCGGAGAACCGACATTGTTCCCCGCGACATCCTGGACGGTGCTAACGGTGACGGTATATGTCAACCCGCCTGCCTGAGAACTGGTGGTCAGGCGAACCGTGCGGTTGTCACCCTGCAAAACTGCGCCGCTGACGGTTAAGCCATTGTCGATGCTGAAATCACCTGCCTGGATGGTGCCTCCGTCCATATCCTCGTCGAACAGCACGTCCACGGTGGTCGCATCGATCGCCGTTGCCGAGACAACCGTCGGCGCGGTATTATCGACAGTGACATTTACGGCTGTCGAGGTCGTGCTGTTCGTAGATGTATCGTAGGCCACCGCCGTCAGCGAATAGCTGCCGTCGCCCACGCTCGGTCCCGATCAGGTTGGTGCCGTCGTAATAAAACTCCACCCGATCCATTCCCGTTTCGTCAGTCGCGTTGGCAGAGATCGTGTAGCCGCCGCTGATGCGCTGGCCCTCGGTCGGATCGGTAATGGCAACGCCCGTCGGCGGGGTCGTGTCAACACCTGCCGTAACATCCACGCTGATTTCATCAAACCACGCAAACGTCTGCGCGCTGTTATCGTTGCCGTTTCTGAAGTCGGCGCCAAATCTGAACTCGTACACGCCGTTTTCGTTGATGTCTGCCGATATGTCCTGGATGACCGGGAGGGACCAGACGTTGGAATTGTCTGCCGAGGTATGGGACCATAAGCGGACAACCGTCGGCGCGGTATTATCGACAGTGACATTTACGGCTGTCGAGGTCGTGCTGTTCGTAGATGTATCGTAGGCCACCGCCGTCAGCGAATAGCTGCCGTCGCCCACGCT
>JBDGYW010001352.1:0-2135 GCA_039588935.1 Gemmatimonadota bacterium
ATCGTTCCCCCTTCTTCCAATCCCAAGCCGGACGATCCTCTGCTCATCCGGCCCACCTGGACCCTCCGCAACGGGGAGGACCTCGCAATCTTTTTCCGGATCTTTGGCGGTGAGGCCGAGTCCGCTCGCATCAGCTATTCCATTTACCGAGACGAAGAGCAGCTCCAGTCTTTGGATCAACCCGAGCCCATTCGATTCACCGACAGCCAGGAGGGCGGCTTCCCCATGATTGCTCAGCTACCAACGAGCGAGCTATCACCCGGCGATTACCGAATCGTGGTACAGATATCCGACCGCAAGCTGGGAAAAAGGGCGAGAGGGGAAATCATGTTCTCGATTCGATAGCCCGTCCATTCCACGAACCCGCCGCTACATAGAGGTAAGTATACAGAAGTCCGGTGTTCAGGGAGCGAAAGGTGTCCCGAAAATGACCCTGCACCAGTCAACCTCTCAGGCTCCTTCAAATGCCTAAAATTGATATAAGTATTTCATATTTGCAACTTGACATGGATGAAATTGGGATATAATGTCGCCGATAGTGGCGGATTGTCACCGTTCGTGTTCCAGTTCTCATACACAGCTCCAATCACTATTCACCCGCCAGGGGGGCGTGAGTGCGAGGCCATAGAGTTCTTGAACCGGCCAGAGGAACGGGGTCTTCTGTCTCAGCGCACGCCACATCGCACTTCACCTGGACTTACTGCTTAAACTTAGACATTCCTTCGACCGCAACTAGGTGTTTCATACCTCTGGCCTTAGTCTGAAAGGAGGGAAGTGTATGAGAGCCTGCATTTGTGCTCTGGTTTGCTGCCTTATCTTGGTACTGGGAGGCGCAACCGAGCTCGTTGCCCAGGAGTTTCAGGGCAGTATTCGTGGCGCCGTGACCGATGCGGAAGCCCGCGTGGTTCCCGGTGTCAACGTTGCTTTGACAAACCAAGCGACGAGCGCCACCCGACAGACCGTGACCAACCAACGAGGCGAATATAATTTCGCGTCATTGGCGCCTGGCACTTACACCCTGCGGGCCGAGCTGGCGGGATTTGCCCCCTACACGGCGACGGACATCGATCTCGGTGTGAACCGGTCGCTGGTGATGGATGTTAGGCTGCAGATTGGCGGCATCGAGGAAACCATCACCGTCACCGGCGAGACGCCTCTCATCGAAACGGGAAGTGCATCTGTCGCTTCGGCGCTCGACAAGGCGCAGATCGAGGTCTTGCCCACTCCAGGCAGGAATGTCTTCATCATGGGGGTCACGACACCGAACGTCGTCCACACCGGCGACCCGGTGTTCGTCCGACAGCAAGACCAGACGAACTCCTCGTTGCTGTCGCTCGGCGGCGGGCCGCTGCGTGGCAATAACTACACTCTCGACGGCGTGACCATCAGCGACCTGAGGAACCGGGCGGTCATCATCCCCGTTTTCCAGGCGGTGGAGGAGATGATTGTCCAGGTGAACACCTACGACGCCTCGATGGGCCGTACCGGCGGTGGAGTCTTCAACACCATCCACCGGAGCGGATCGAACAGCTTCAACGGTACGGCTCTCTGGCAGAACCGGCCCAAGTGGGGTCGATCCCGCCCGTTCTTTCAGGAGCTTGCCGACGAGCCCAAGTCGGATGCACCTTACAACCTCTATGGCGGCGCTTTCGGTGGCCCGGTCATCCAGGACAAAGCATTCTTCTGGTTCAGCACCGAGGGCTATAACGCAACGGACCTCAGGAACGACAACGTAGTCCTTCCTACTCAGGCCGAAGCCAACGGCGATTTCTCTGCAAGCGGGACGCCCATCTATGATCCGCTGACCCTGGACGCCAACGGAAACCGGGTGCCTTTCCCTGGAAACATCATTCCGCAAGGTCGCATCGATCCGGTGGGGCGGGCCCTGGCAGGACAGTTAGGCAGCCTGGGTTGCGCAGGGGCCTGCTCCGCGAACGCCTCCCTCGCTAACATTGCCGGCCAGTGGTCGGCCAATCTCAACAGCGTGATTAACCCCTCCTGGCAACTGAGCGGCACCCTGATGCACTACTGGTCCGACGAGCCGTCCAACGCCTACTACGCCGACCTTCTGGGTGGGAAGGGGCCGGCCGACGAGCCCGTTTTCGGTTCAGGTAGTGCGGTGCTCAAACGCTCTG
>JBDGYW010001353.1:0-2134 GCA_039588935.1 Gemmatimonadota bacterium
CTTGCGCACAAACGTCGGCGTACGGAAATTGTCCGAGTTGAACGAACGAATCGAGCCGTTGTCGATTACAACGGTTTCCTCACGTTCGATGTGTGCAACAGGCTGCGCGACCGGCTCCGGCACAGGGGGCACAACCGGTTCGGGCTCGGACGCCGTTTCCGCGACGGTCGGCAACTCGACAACCTTGTGGTCGCTTCCAAGCAGCTCGGTAAAATTGATTTCCTTCCTTTCGGGCACCGGCGTCGCGACAACGCGCGATGTCGCATGGAACCCGGTGGCAATGACGGTAACACTGATCTCGTCACTTGGCATCTTCTCGTTGACCACGGCGCCAAGAAATACGTGTGCACCGGGACCCGCCTCTTTGTTGATGATCGTCGCCGCCTTGCTTACCTGCTGCAGGCTCAGACGCGTGGAACCCGTGATGTTGACGAGAATGCCACTTGCTCCCTTGATCGACACGCTGTCGAGCAGTGGGCTCGAAATCGCCATCTGGGCCGCTTCCGCGGCGCCGTTCTCACCGGTACCGATGCCGGTTCCCATGATCGCGTCGCCACCGTTGCTCATGACGCTTCTTACGTCGGCGAAGTCGAGGTTCACGACACCAGTCTCGGTTATGAGATCCGAGATCCCCCGTGTCGCGTTACACAGGACCTCATCGGCGACCGAGAACGCGTCGAGCAGCGGCGTGTTCTCGGGTGTGATAGCAAGCAGTTTGTCATTGGGAATCACGAGCAGCGTGTCGACGTCTCGCTTGAGCTCCTCGATGCCGGCGTCCGCCTGCCCGATCCGCTGGTCGCCCTCGAAAAAGAACGGTTTGGTAACGATCCCCACCGTCAACGCTCCGCTCTCACGCGCTATCTGCGCTACGATTGGTGATGCTCCGGTTCCGGTGCCGCCACCCATTCCGGCGGTCAAAAAGACCATGTCCGCTTCGCCAAGAGCTTCCTTGATCTGTTCGCGGCCTTCCTCGGCGGCGTTTTCACCAACCTCTGGATTGCCCCCCGAGCCGAGCCCACGCGTGAGCTTGGTACCGATCTGAAGACGCTCCTGCGCTGTCGATCCTCTGAGCACCTGCAAATCGGTGTTGACGGTTATAAAGTCGACACCGTTGAAACCGTTTGCTACCATTCGGTTTACGGCATTACCTCCGGCGCCGCCAACTCCCACGACCTTGAGCGTGGTAAGCCGCTTGTCTTCCTCCAATTGAAAACGCATACCCTCTCCTTTCTTCAAGCTAGATAAAACTCGCAATCGCCCTGCGAAACTGATTGAACGAGTCCCTCAACCATTTTGCCGACGATGTTCTTGCACCCTTTCGAGCCCCCATCACGCGGTCATAGAGCATCAGCCCCACTCCCGTCGCATACATCGGGTGGTCGACGATTTCGGCAAGCCCGTCGACCGCCGCTGGTGCACTAATTCGAACCGGGAGATCAAAGATCTGCTCGGCGAGCTCGCGTAACCCCGTGAGCATCGCCGAACCACCCGTGATAACGACTCCGGCACCAAGCGACTGTTTCATATCGCTTTTTGTAATTTGATTGTCGATGAGTGATAGAAGTTCGGTCACTCGTGGTTCGATAATCGCGGACAGCAGCTGCCGCCCGAGTCTTTTCGTGTCCCGGTACCCGATACCGGGGACATCAATCTTCTCGTTTGCCGGTACCAGACTCGACAGCGCGCAGCCGTGTGCCACCTTGATCTGCTCGGCCGCTGTCATCGATGTCCGTAGTCCATACGCGACGTCACTCGTGATATTGTTACCGCCGACGCCAATGACGCCGCTTGCGACGACACCGTCGTCGTTGTAGATCATGACGTCCGTGGTACCCCCGCCAATATCGATCAGCATGATGCCGATCTCCCGTTCATCGTTTGTCAAAACCGCGAGGCTCGACGCCAACGGTTCGAGCACGAGATCGTCGAGCTCCAGCCCCGCGGTGTCGAGCGTCTTTGCTATGTTGTCGAGTGCGGGTCGTGACGCGGTCACAATATGGGCGCGGGCTTCCAGCCGCGATCCGTACATTCCGCATGGCTCACGGATGCCGCTCTGCTGATCCACGATGTACTGCTGTGCGAGCGTGTGTAGGACCTCGCGGTCGGCCGGCAGATCGAATTTCTTGGCGGCACC
>JBDGYW010001354.1:0-2133 GCA_039588935.1 Gemmatimonadota bacterium
GTCCCATTCGATGCCAACCTGCATATTCCGGCGTTTCTTGGTGGTGCGTTTTCGAGGCATCGATATGCGGAATTGGGATATTCGGGGCCGTTGAGGTTCCTCCCGCTGGTCAGAAACAGCTACTGATTCGGCGAGATGTTGACTCCCCCACGTCAGCCAATCGCACATCGTCTGACCTGGTCCCGTCATCAGTGCGGCTACTTTGGTGGCAAGGCACCCTCGGAGAGGCGTGCTTCATTTCTTATACAGAGGTCCGTCACATCTTGCACACGCCTTCTGCGTTGCGACTTGATAAAGAGCTTCAGGTGTCGCGTACCCGGGTCCGTCGTGTTCTTGCCCGCGGCTGCACCGATCACAGTAGAGCGCTCCGCACTCCGCGCACTCGTACCAAGGATTGAGCATTCCGGTATAGGTGTACGTTGTTCTCCCACAGAGGTCGCAGTTCATGGCTCGAGTACCTTTCTTGTTCGGTTGTGGCTCGCCTCCTCATTCCAACACATGCAAAAGAAAAGGAACGACAACACCTTGGCGAAGAAGGTGCCCCACTGCATCACGATTGCTCCGAGCAGGAAGAGTGCAGCTCCCACGATGAAAGGTTCCTGAAGATCCTGCAGTGCTCCGTAGATCAGTATTATGAAGCCGGCGGCGCACATCAGTCCGGATGTGAAACTGAGGACGAATATCAGGGTCCTGTCCTTCCACCCTGGTTCAGCAGAATCTTGGCTGTGCTCTGTCATCCTTGTTGCCACATCGAAAGACCGCCGGTGCCAGCCTTCCTTGTTCCTACTTTGATTCTGCTGCTCTCGGCGCACTTGCTGCAGGCATGGTCGACTTTGGGGTGCTTCCTACTGCGGACTACATCGATCCTGACCATGGCATACCCAAGCGGCTGACGGTTTGGACAATCAAGAACCTACGCTGCGTCTCCGTCACCGCGAGGGATCTTTCGCGACACCCGTATACGTTTTGCGACATTCGTGGGGATACGATGCCCTGGAATCGCCTGAAAGCACTGATCGTGTCCGGCACAGTGAGTGTTGCGGAACCGCTCGATCGGAAGTCGGGCCTTGAGGATGAGCGCGGACGATGTCTGGGTCTGTTACGGCTTCCGTTCTCGTTCTGCGGAAGAGCGTTTCGTCTGCAACGTCGCATGCGACTCCCCGATCTGAAGAGGCACCCGTGGTTGCCGACGGTTTCTTGGTAGCTTCTCTCGAATTCTTCGGTTACTCCTCCATGGAAGCAACCCTCGCAGGCGCTAGCGGGATATGTAACGCCCCATTCTCTCTGGCACAGTCGAGCATTTGGATCATCTGGCGTTCCGTTACGTAGTGCACCATCGTAACGCTCTTCCTGAGCATACGGTCTAACTTTCCCACGCTTCCCATGCTCAGCCCAGAACCGCGACGAAGTTCTGGGCAAGCACGATTGCGACAGCTACGAATCCGAGGATGTGGAAGACGAAACAGAGCGCGCGGGCAATGACTGCTCGCCTGTCCGCAAAGGCCCAAACACGCCAGAACGCGTCAGGGATCCTGTCGGCCGCTATCGTCGGCCGGTCGCCTCGTATGTATTCGATAGGATCTTCAAGGCCTGACGCGGAAGTGCCATGCGCAAACTCGTTGACAAAATTTCTCGCAAACTCACGGTCGCTTGGTGTGATCGGTGGTACTCCGAATGTTCGGGAAAGATAGTGCTTCAATTGCTCAACCGACCCTCCTTCAAGTGGGAAATGGTCGTGCGTCCCATAATCCTTGACAATCCGTGGGCACCAGAATGCGTAGAGTGAAGTCGCAGCGGTGAAGCAGACGGCGCCAAGATAAACAACTACCCAGCTGAAGGGGAGGTTGAGCGATAAGACCCAATCACGACCAAAGACCTGAATCGAAGCACCGTCAAGCCCACCTACCAACCTCGATGAGACAGGCACGACTACGAGCCATACATACGACGAATTGATGACTCGATTCCTGCCAAGCGTACGGAGCGCCGACCATCCTAGAACACTACTGGTGTTGAGGAAACGGACTGTCACTACGACCCCACCAACTGAACATGATATGATCTTCGAGCATCGGCATTGGCCGTCATCCTCATCAGTACGTTTGAATCTCGCCCGCCGTTAGTTAAGGGACT
>JBDGYW010001355.1:0-2133 GCA_039588935.1 Gemmatimonadota bacterium
CGTGCCGCTTCTATCCCCGTGCCCCCACGCCAGGTCCTTCCGTCGCATCACGATCTGAACATCTTCTGGCGGGCGGTCCCAGTGCGCGATGACCCAGCGGGCTACCGCGTGCTGCCCCTGTCGGGCAACCCCTGCGAAGGACACGCCGGTCATCCAAACAACTCCTTATCGAGCAGCACCGCGTCTGGGTGGAGGCGGAGGACCTCCGCCAGGGCGGCGCGATCATCCACGTCCTCCCAACGATTGAACACGTCGAGGTCTACGGCGTCTGTAGCTTGGTAGTCGAAGCTGCTGCCTCCACCTGCGGTAGCGACCTTGGTCTTCGCTTCCTCTCCTCGGACGAAGGCTTCGAGGGTATGAATACCGAGAGCCACGCTTTTGTACTTACGGTACTCCATATCCTGAACCCACTTGTCGTAACGGATGGTGATGATACCTTCCCCATTACCAAACAAGGTCCACACTGCATGATCCTTCCACACTGAGAGATAGTACGCCGTCTGCTCCTCGTCCCAACGAAAGCCCATGTTCTCGTGCCACTGCCATAGTGAAGCGAGCCAGTTCTTAAGGTCACGGATAACGAGGACAATGGGGCTATCGACAGTGCGCTTTACCTTACCAACGTAGGTATTCTCGAAGGAGCGCAGAAACCATTTGGTGGGCTCAAGCGGGAGGGCCTCCATGTCCTTTGTCTTCACACGGTCCACGAGCCTCTCCCCATCCCACTGGCGGAGAGCCATATCGGCTAGTCCAATAGGGCCGAGTTCCCACACGTCTCCCATCTGAGCAAGGAGCCAGTTCATCACGGCGTGGTGGCCGCTACGAGAGAGCGCGACAAGAGCTAGGTGTTTAGGAGGCATCACCCACGGCTTTCACCCAGCGGCGCATGTTCGCGGCGAGGCCGACGAAGTAGGGGGTCTCATCTTTGAAGGCTTCCACCCGATCGGCGAGGGCTAGGTAGTCCCCTACGAGACTGCCCCCTGCCATGGCTGGGGTCCAATCCCATATCCACTTCCAGAACCGCTCGTGGGTTTTTATGCCTGGGGCCTCTTGCTTGAAGTTCTCCTCCGGGTCGGAGGCCCGCTCGTGGTAGACGCAGGCACCGCCGTTGAGGAAGCCGTAGCCATGGAACATCAGAAGGCGCTCCGCCAGGAGACCGAGCCAGATGTCATCAAAGCGTGAGTAGGCGTACCCTTCCCCTTGCGCTGGTTGGTACATCACGGGCATGACCTCGCGGATGAACCCAAAGTTCATTGAGGAGAGGCAAAACGGTGGGTGGATACGCTTCCATTCTCCTTTGTGACGCACACGGTAGCCCCCCGTTTCTTTCCAAGTGCGAGCATCCACATCGGGGATGCCATCCCACAGGCCATGTGTGATAGCTACTGGGAGAGCGCGGGCAAGGTAGGGGAGGCCCCGCATACGGAAGTCCATCGTCATGCTCCACGGGTGTAGTTCACTTGTCAACCCACGGACATGATCCTCTGCCCAGTCCGTGGGGAAGTGCAGGTCATCGTCCGTTGTGAGGATGATGTCTGCCCCCTCCTCATAGGCTTTGAGGAATCCCGCAGAGCGGATGGAGGAACAACGAGCGCCCCACATCGTGGGGTCCGGGGCGATGATGTGTTCGGCTTCGCCGACCACCTCGCGCTCTTCTCGGTCATGGACGACTATCCAAGACACATCAATCGACTGTTTGGGGACTGTGAAGCTCCTACAAGTAGGGACGATAGCTGAAACCTTCATACTTCCTCCACGTAGTCGAGAGGTGAGCCGAACTGTTGGAACTGGTCGAGGTACTCGCCAGTGAACTTAGGATGGTCGCCAATGAAATCGGTCACGGGGTTCTTTTGGATGTGCGTGTGGATGCTTTCTACCCCTTCGGAGTAGGAGACGATCTTGAGTCCCTCAGTCGTAGACGTGTAATCCTCGTGTGGATGGAGGACCACACCGAGGTTGACAAGCCCCCTCTCCGTCTCCACATCGAGGACCCAATTCGGAGCCTTGAACAGCGGGGCGTAGCCCATCTTGAGAGCAAGGCCGACGAGGTGTTCCGCGAGTGGCTCGGTCCAACCGAGGCACTCGAAGTGGGAATGCTCGAAGCCGTGGATGGCGAAGACAATCCAAGGGTAC
>JBDGYW010001356.1:0-2131 GCA_039588935.1 Gemmatimonadota bacterium
CCACTCTTGACCCCGAAATCCGGCCTCTACATCACATCGGCGCGCAAGAAGGAGACGAACGCCGCCATAAAGAAAAACAGAGCCTCAACGCCCAGCAGCCCGAAGTCCAGTAACGAACCGGCGACGCGATCCGAGATCGGTTCCTCCACGTAATTGAATACCGGCATATCAGATATGTCGTAGGGCGGCTGTTCGCCCCACGTCGACGTCCCTCCCTTGCGGTTTACGTATCCGCGAAAGACCGTCTGATACTCGCGCAACGCTTCCCTGAAATGAAGCTGTTTTCGCACGCCGGTCCCTGCCACGTCCGTCGCGACGTATACATAGCTCGAAACGGGCGACAGGCGCGAGATGATCTTGACGACCGCCATCTGCCCGTTCAGCTCATTTTCGAAATCGCGCATGTTCCGCTCAGTGACCATGTTGGTGTTCTTCTGGAGCTCCCTATTAAGTATGTCACTCTTCTCTCGAAACTCGAGATGTGCCTGCTCTGCAGCTTCGCCTTCCAGCTCCCAGCGGTACGCGTACTCGCCCCACAACTGATCCATCTTCTGTCCCCACTCGAACGCGAGATCGTGCACTTCCTGGCGCGTCTGGTTCTGGACCACGTCGATAGGGGTCACGCGCTTAATCTGATTGGAAATGTACGGGCTCACGTTAGGCACGAACAACACCATCCCGACCCAAATGAAGAGCAGAATCATTATCGCGGTGGCCGGCCTCGCGCACCGGCTCGACACGAACATACCGAGAGAGAACATCACAGCTATGAACAGAAGACTCCCAATTGCCGCGAGCACGTATGCTGCCCATTGATTGCCGGTGAATCCTACGCTCCGCGACACAACTATGATCAGCGCAGCAACAGCGAGCGATATCACGAACGGCGTCGCAAGACTCAGGTAGCCGCCTAACCATTTCGCAAGAATAAACTTGTCACGCGGCACGCTGTAGGACAGCACCAGTCGCATGGTCCCGGACTCGCGTTCGCCACAGACCGCATCGTAGCTGAACACAAACGCCATCAGGCTCAGCACGGTCGCTACCACATAAAGTATGTCGGGAGTCGGAAACAGCGCTGATGCCGAGCTCTTGTATAGCTCGCCCTGCGTTGCCGGCGCCAGGAAGGCATTGATCCGCGTACTCTTGTCCTCGAGTTTCTCGAGCCCGTAATACGAAACCTGCAGTTTCACCGGAGGCCTGTCGACGCGGATGCCTCGCACCGTAAGCTGAACGTAGCGGCCCAGTCTCTCGGCTTCCTTCCTGTACGTCTCCCTGCTCAAGTCGTACGCCTCTTTCTTCTGGACGTAATCGGCCTTCAGCACAATCAGGCTTAGCGTCACCAGAAGGAGACTCAATACGGAAGCCACGACGAACCGGAGGCTTAAGACGTGTTCCAGGAACTCCTTTTTAAGCAACGTCAAGAGCATAGCGTTATCCCCGGCTGCGCCTCATCAGTTCACGTCGTACCTCAAGAACCTCACGAAAGCTCCCAGAAAGAACAGCGTGTTATAGATGAAAAGCAACCCGATATCCAGCAGCGAATCCTTGAGAACAAGTTCGGTTGTCGGCCCTGCCAGCGCGAACTCCGGCAGTGGCGTAAGATCGAGCTCCTCCTCGTGGCTCTGCCACCACCGCGACTCAACTTCTGAGAGGTTCGCTTCAAACTGGTCCCGGAAATCCTCATACACGTACCGGACAAATTTCTCATACGCGTCTACGCCTGTCCCGGCGAGCGTGGTCGAGGCGTAAGTGAAACATGCCGACGGCGATATGCGGGAGACTATTCTCGCAACCGATGCCTGGCTGAGGAACCTGTTCATGTGCGAATCGTTGAGCGCTTCCGAACGCCGCGCGATCCTCCGCGTCATTTCCGTGATGATGCGGTCCTCTTCCGAACGCTGCTCGATCGTGCGCGGTGCCGGGTCGATGCGGTCCTCTTCCTCTCTGCTCCAACCCTTCTTGCGCCCCAGCTCGCGTATCTTCTGGAGCGCCTGTTCCCACCCCTCTTGCCTAATAGCCTCCAGCTCGCTCGCCATCTTCTGGGTGGATTCCAGCGGGACAACATGCCTTGCCACGATCGGAACGGCGTTCGGTATCCCAAGAACCAATACGACCCACACCAGCAGCG
>JBDGYW010001357.1:0-2130 GCA_039588935.1 Gemmatimonadota bacterium
CAGTCAGCGTGATACGTTGAGGTGCGACACCAAGCGCTTCGCACCGTTCGTTGTAGACAGCCTCGAGTTTTGCTGATTGGACGTCCCTCACAGACTCCAAACTGGTCGTAAGCCTCTCGAGGAGTGCGCTGACCTCAACTCGGTCAGACAGATCGAGCACTGACCGCATCGCACCGCTTGCCCGGTTGAACGCCCCTACAACTTTGTTTTGTGCTGCCTTGTGGCGCTCATGGATTTTGCTTGCATCAACTTGCAGCAATCGGACACTCTGGCGCGTGACCTCAACCATCCACTTCTCACCATTTGCGGCCACCTCCCATGCGAGATCGCGTGCCTCGTTGGCGCCCGCGTTTGCCAGGTGGTAAAAACCTGCAGCTCCAATGAATGCGACTCGCTTTAGCTCAGTCGGGTCGGACATCTCCGCAATGTCAGCACTGCTGTGATAAAAGTTGTCCGTCCAATGACGGAACTGGACCGCTGGGATTCCGCCGTCCAGGAACACAAGATGATCGCTGCCGCCGATGAAGGGAATCAGCCGATAGTTGAATGGAGCGTTGTTGCCGGTTTGCGTGCGTATATCCGACTGGTCGACGAACATCAACAGGTTCCCAATCAAGTCGTTCAAGTAGCTGGGGCGTGAGTCGGGGGTCATTTTCAGCCCTAGATAGCTGTCCGTCAGCTCCAAATCTGCACCAGTCATATCGTAGTTGATCGTCGCCAGGAGACGGTCCTGTAACTCAGGGTTGGCGTACATGAAGGCACGGGACCCGGATAACTCATCAACCCACAAGAACCGAATGGTGCGGCGTGGCTGTTCGAGTTCACCTTGTTCGATGAGCGTCGCGAGGGTTCGCCCAATCTCCAATATCGTGGCTACACCCGTGCAGTTGTCGTTCGCACCGGGAGTTGCAATTCGTTCGAACGCATGGGCGACATGTAGCACCTCCCCGGCGTCGGGGTCGGTACCTGGGATCGCGGCCGATACGACGTTCATCCGGTAAGGCACATATCTCGTGCGAACGTGAGCGCGCATCACGACGCGAACTCCCGCCTCCAGGAGGTCGCGGATTTCGGAGAACTGCCTCAGCGAAAGCCCGAAGCCGAACCCGTCGCCCTGACCACCGCGGCGCGCAGATTGCCAACCGATCTGGTCCAGCGTATATCCTGGGTAGTTGCCGTCTGTTCCTGCGCTTCCGGTCCCAAGCACACCTGCGGCACCGAACCGATCGACGGCAGGGCCAAAGATCCTCCCCACCGATGCGTTCCCGAGCGCGATCTTGCCAACCAAGTTTTTGCCGGCGTAATCCTCCGGACGCCCAAAGCCGACGTACACGACTTCCGCCTCAACATCGGCGCTTGCGCTTCCGCTCGCGAGCGCTGCGGGTACCATCGTGAGGCTGGACATCTTCTTGAGCTCGGGTTCAACCATCCATAACTCAGCCTCCTCCGGTACCCATATTTCGCCCGAGGGGTAATAGTCGACCCGGACATCCGATAAGCCGTAGCGTTCAGCCATATCGCGCAGGTAGGTCGTCTCGAAGAAGGTGTCCGTGTACTCCTCGAGCGGACGTATCCGGTTGGCAGCCAGCAACTGCACGTGCTGTAGCGCAAGCTCACCGGAGATTTCATGGAGAATTGGGTCTCGGATGTCTGCGGGAACGACACATCTGTCCGCTGAAATCTGCGCGGAAGTCGCTGTGGCAATCATAGTACTCACTAACGTCAAAATGCTCAGCGCTCCGTTGAATTGTCTCATCTTGGGGCCGTTAAGCATCGCGGGCATTCTCCTGTCGTTCACATTCTTCCGTTTCGTCGTTATTGCGCAGACAGATTTGATTCTAGGCAGTCGGACCAACCAGCGACAGGGATAGGCGACGGAAGCGCAGGCGTTGCCCGAAGGTCCGTATGGTCGAGCGAGGCCATCGGGACGCCGAGAACGGAAGGGCATACGCGGCATAAGCGGCATAGGCGGCATTTGGTCATCATCCACCAATGCCGCAGATGCCGCCTATCGCGCACATGCCGCCGGGTAGTATGTGGTGTTGGGCCCCTACTCCGCTTGCAACGTCTTCACCGGATCAACGCGCACAGCTCGCGCGGCTGGAACTAGGCATGCCAGGATCGCGACGC
>JBDGYW010001358.1:0-2130 GCA_039588935.1 Gemmatimonadota bacterium
ACACACGTAGCGATCGAGATCGGAGCCGCACAGTCGATTCTGAATGTGCTGATGGGCCTGAAGGGGCTTCCCGTTCCTGTTGGGCAATTGCTGCCGCTACTGCAAGCACTCGAGCACGCGAAACCGATCAATATGCAGCCGGCAGAGACGGAATCAGAGGTGGTTCCGATCGACAAGGGCAAGAAGAAATGAGCATTACGAGCGAGGCAAAAAAGAGATGGCAAGGACGAGCAAGTACAAAGTGAGCGAAGTCGTGAACGCGGTACTCGAGTGCCGTGGCATGACGACCTATGCCGCAAGGCAGCTGGGGTGTTCACCGGAGACTATTCGCCGCTATCGCATGAAGCACAAGTCAGTAGCAAAAGCATTCGATGAAGCCAAGGAGGCGCAGATAGATCGAAGCGAGGTTGCTCTATTCAGATCGATCGACTCTGGAGATACGACTGCGAACATCTTCTACCTGAAGACTCAAGCAAAAGATCGAGGGTACGTAGAAAAGAAACAGATCGAGATTCTCAACAAGATTCCATCGGCTGAAGATCTCGCCAAGCTTTCGAAAGAAGAGCTTGACGAACTCGCCGCCGAGGTTAAAGCGAGACGTAAGAGATGATCGAATCAGCAGTACTCGACGATTTAGATCAAGAGCATCTCGGTGTTCTTGATCTTGAGATTGCAAGAGCTCGGCATCTGCATGGCGCTGAAGGTGCGATTTGGACCCCGTTCCCGAACTCGCCTCAGGTTGCCGCTCTTCAGTCTGAAGCCGACGAGCTGTTTTACGGCGGCGCTGCTGGTGGAGGCAAAACGGATTTGCTCCTAGGTGCTGCAATTACACATCATCAGCGGTCCTTAATCCTTCGTCGCGAGTTTACGCAGATGACCGGCGTTGGCGGAATGATCGAGCGTAGCCGCGACATCATTGGCCAGCACGGAAGCTACAACGGCACCTATCACACTTGGCGCGACCTGCCTGGTGATCGGTCAATTGAATTCGGCGGTTGCCAGCAATACAAGGATGTTTTCGATTACATGGGGAAACCACGAGACCTTCTCGGGTTCGATGAGATCGCCTACTTCATGGAGTCTCAGTACCGCTTCCTCAAGGGTTGGGCACGGACTACAACTCTAGGGCAGCGTGTTCGAGTCATTGCCACTGGCAACCCGCCAACGACACCAGAGGGAGAATGGATCATCAAGTACTGGGCGCCGTGGTTGGATCCTGGCCACTCTCGGCCAGCCAAGCCCGGAGAGCTTCGATGGTTCGCAGTGATCGACGGAGAAGATGTCGAGGTTGAGTCTGGAGACCCGATCAAGTGGCAAGGCGATGTCATCGAGCCGCGGTCGCGCACCTTCATTCCGGCCAAGCTTGAGGATAACCCTGCACTAATGGAGACGGGATACAGAGCGCAGTTGCAGGCAATGCCAGAGCCGTTGCGTACCCAGATGCTATTCGGCGACTTCGATCTCAAGTTCGAGGATGATCCGTGGCAGGTCATCAAACGCGAATGGGTCGAGGCGGCAATGGAGCGATGGACTGACAAGCCACCGGACCTTGCGCAACGTGCCCTCGGTGTTGACTGCGCCCGCGGTGGCGGCGATGAGATGATCATCGCTCCTGTCTATGGTCGATGGGTCGCTCCCATGATCTCGATTCCTGGGGCAGATGTGCAGGACGGAGACTCAGCTGCGGCTCTTGTGTCCATGCGGTATGAACCAAGCGCGGTCGCCTATATCGATGTCGTTGGTATTGGGTCCAGCGTTTACGATTCGTGCGTCAGGATCAACATCAGATCAAAGGCTGTCAACGGTGGATCTGGTGCGCCTGAAAGGGCGACAGACAAGAGCGGGCGCCTGAAGTTTGCCAACTACCGGGCATGGATCTGGTGGATGGTGCGCGAGGATCTCGAGGCAGGGTTACTCGATCTGCCTCCGGACAGGGCGCTAAAGTCAGATCTCACCACACCTCGGTACAAGGTGCGAGGCGATAAGATCGTGGTCGAGCCAAAGGAAGACATCATCAAGCGACTCGGGCGCAGTACGGACAGAGGCGATGCGCTCACTTATGCATGGGTCCCGTGCCGAGCTGGTGACCAGGTCGAACCTTACGAGTCAGTCAGTCAACGCCGTTACAGC
>JBDGYW010001359.1:0-2128 GCA_039588935.1 Gemmatimonadota bacterium
TGAGGACCTACCACGCAGCACAGGTCTAAACACCAGCTCCGTGGCGTCGGTTGAGGAGACTGCTAGGTTGGCTGCACTGCATGATTTCCAACTCGGCGTGCACGCAATAGGTGATAGAGCCAACCGTGAGTTGATCGACATCTATGAGAGAACGTTCAACGCGCATCCGGATAGAACCGACTGGCGCTGGCGTAACGAGCACACTCAGCATCTGCACCCCGAGGACATCGCGCGGATGGGGCAGCTCGGGATCACTGCAGCGATGCAGGGCATCCATTGCACATCCGACGCCATCTACGTACTCGAGCGTTTGGGCGAGCAGCGAGCCGAAGAGGGTGCTTACGTATGGCAGAAGCTCATGGCGGAGGGAGTGGTGATCTCCAACGGAACCGACGCGCCGGTAGAGAACGTCGATCCGATCGCTAGCTACTACGCAACCGTCTCACGCAAGCTGGCCGACGGTTCGGTCTTCTTCCCCGACCAACGAATGAGCCGCGAGGAAGCGTTGGCGTCGTACACGATAAACGGTGCCTACGCAGGCTTCGAGGAAGACATCAAGGGCTCGCTGACACCGGGTAAGCTGGCCGACGTGACGGTGCTGTCGCAGGACATCATGACCATCCCAGAGGATGAGATACCGTCGACGGAAGTCGTGTATACGATTGTCGGTGGGAAGGTCGTCTACAGCCGAGCAGCATCAGAACACTAGCTGCTGAGGAACTCGGACAGACGCGGAAGGCACGTCGGGTTGGGTGGGGCAACCTAGCTCAGCGTTCTTCCGCGTTGTTCCGCGGCTGATCACGCCGTTTTCAACCACTCCCGAGTCAACTCCAGCACCCGATCGACGTCATCCGTGTTGTTGTACACGTGGAGTGAAAAGCGCAGGATCCCACGCCTGATCGCGAGCTTCACGCCTTTCCCGATGAGATAGTCGTGCAAGGAGTTCATTCTGGGATCGTCCGCAGTGTAGTGCCTCCCCCCCCCACTCTGCCCAACAGCAACAATATGTCCGATGTGAGGACCCGGCGGTCCACCAGCAACTGGCAGGCCAAGCTCCAACATTCCCTCGATCAACCGGTATGCCAGACCGCGCACGTACTTCTCGATCGCCGGCGTTCCGAGTTCGTGAATCAACTGCATTGAAGCTTCGGCGGCTGTAGCTCCCAAATAATTGTAGTTGCCGAGGTCGAACCGCCTTGCTCCCTTCGCGTACTCCAACGCCTCCACGTCCATCGCTGTCTCGTGCCTGTCTGCGTCCAACGCCACACCGAACCTGGCCAGATACACCGGCTGAATCCTCTCAGCCCACTCTCTGCGACAGTAGAGGAAACCGGTGCCGTAGAACGCCATCATGCCCTTCTGCGTCGCCACAGCGAGGCCGTCGATGTCCATGGCTTTCACATCAGTATCCTCTACACCAATGGACTGAGCTGCATCGACGAGTAGAAACGTCCCGAGTTCTCGGCAGCGTTTGGCTATCGGGGCAACGTCCGTGATGAAACCGGGTGAGAAGGAAACGGTTGGGATTGTCACCAGGCGTGTCTTCTCGTTCATGCACTCCACTAATCGGTTAGCCGGAACCCGCCCCTCTTCCGGTGCCACCGCTCGGACCTCAACGCCAAGCCGCTTCTGGAGATTCAGCCAAGGATAAACGTTGTTCGGGTGCTCCAGCTCCGGACAGTAGACAATGTTGTCTCCAGGCTCCCATGGAAGCGACGCGGCAATTGTGCTGAGCCCTTCCGACGCATTCTTGGTAAACGCGACCTCATCCGGCTCGGCGTTCACGAGCTTGGCAAAGCTCTCTCTCGTGCGCTCGATCATAGCGAGTTCGGCTTCTTTCATCCAACTGCCGAACTGGTGGCTATCGATGTAGTCGTCGACCGCCGCTCGTAGCCGAGTGGAAAGGAGACCGCGAACCGCGACGTTCATGTAGGTCCACTGCTCGGTGGCAGGGAACAGACTACGAACTGTGGTTACGTCAAGCCCATCCGCACCGTTAGGCATACATCCTTTGCTCCTCAGGCAGCCGCACGGACTTCGCGGCCATGTTCCGAATGCGCGACTATGGTCGTACCGACCATGTCACCCATACAGTTGATGGTCGTGCTACCCATGTCTATGAGTCTGT
>JBDGYW010001360.1:0-2126 GCA_039588935.1 Gemmatimonadota bacterium
CGGTAAGCGGGTCGGGTGCTGCCGTCGAATCAGCGACGGTGGTGTCTCTGCTATTTGGAGGGAAATACCAACGTCTCGGAGACAGCCCTCGGCTCGCGTCTTGGGATCGGCATGGATCTGCTGTTCGGCAGACTATTTACACTTGGCATCGGGGCCGGCTATCAGCTGGTTGCCAATTTTGAAAACCGCATCGGCTCGGGGAAAACTACACCAGTCCCGACTTCGCCTTGTCCCTTGGGCTCGCTTTCGGCGGTTAGCCCCAGTTGGGAGGTCTTCCTGTGAAAAAACGCGTGGGCTGGTTGCTGTCCTTTTTGGTTGCGGTGTTGTGGAGCTGCGGAAACGACACCGTTACGGTATTGCCGCCTCCGGGGCCTAACTGTCTGGTGTCCAAGCACGACATCAACATCGGCACGGTTGCGATGGGGGACTCGGCGGACACGACGATCACGATCGTGAACTTCGACCCCACTCCATTCGACGCCCCCCCCGGCCCATTCACGATCGACGTCAGCGCTTCGTGCCCTCAGTTCAGCGTCATCGGTACGGGGCAGTACACCCTGGCGGCCAACGAGAGCCACGAGATAACTGTGCGCTTCAAACCGACATCGACCGGCACCCGTAGCTGTACCGTTGAAACGGGTGCTTCTTTTTGCCGGGACATCGATGTCACCGGAACTGGCGTACCTTAACCAAAGCCGCCTCGGGCGCACGACGTCATCCGCTGGAAACCTCGGTACGTTCTTCGTAATCCGCCGATGGTGGCGTCGGGGAGGAACGCATTCCTGTAGCGCCGAGGTCCCAACCAACCATAGCGAGCGCATGATCGACGGTGGCATCATTCCAAGTCGAAAAAGGGCTAAGAAGGTAACCGATCACGGTGTAGTTACTTGCCTGCCGGCAGCCCCGAAGCACCTTTTCGTGGTATCATTGTGAGGACCCCACGCGCCACGGAGTTCGGATGTTTCGCTTCTGACACATCATAACCAGCCTTCTTATCCTGTGTATCCTGCCTGTGTTCCTATCCTGTGCCGATGATGCACCCTTCCAGCCAGAGAACCAACCCCCGGGAGATCCGGCGTGGCGCATCGCCCATACGGGCGAGTATTTCAAGGGGATATGGGGAACCTCGTCCTCAAACGTGTACGCCGTTGGAGATGATGGGAACATCTATCGGTTTAACGGGAAGCGCTGGAACATTGTTTATCAGGAGATTGGTGGTAAGTTCTGGCATATGTGGGGAACGTCTGGCTCGGATATCTTTGCGGTCGGAGATGCGGGATTGATAGTCCATTACGATGGGACGGCCTGGTCACGGATGGAAAGCGGTACGACCGAGCTATTGGCCGGAGTCTGGGGCACGTCCCCTACCAACGCATATGCTGTCGGAAAGGGCGGGACTATCGTCCAATACGACGGCCAGGACTGGAACGTTGTTGATGGTGGAACAACAGAGTTTCTGATGGGCGTGTGGGGCAGTTCGAGCACCGATATTTTCGTGGTTGGTAAGAACGGTAAGGCGATCCATTTCAACGGCGCGTCTTGGGAAAACATGACGAGCAATACAAGAGCGTGGCTGAGAGATATTTGGGGTAGTTCAGGTAGTGATGTATTCGCAGTCGGCTCGGGCGGTGCTGTCGTTCACTACAACGGAACGAGATGGGAGACCATGTCGAAACCGCGAACCTTTCAGCTGGACGGCGTGTGGGGCAAAGGACCGAACGAAGTTTACGCTGTAGGCGAGGTCGGGGCAGTACTCCGATACGATGGATACGCATGGAGTCTGATTGACGCCGGAACAAGATCGCATCTGGCAGCGGTTTGGGGTTCGGGTGGGGGCGTTATTGCCGGCGGTAGCGCGGGCACGCTCCTGGGAAGAACCAATCAAGAGTGGAAAACGTACATGTCGTGGTACAACGGTCCCATGTGCTCCGTGTACGCCTTGTCGTCGGACGATGTTTTCATAGGCGGTTTTGATGGAACTTGGGCGCACTACGACGGTTCCACGTGGTCTTTGGAGCGCCATTTATCGGGAGATTTCCACAGCTTGTGGGCCAGCGGAGTCAACGATTGGTATGCCGCTGGAAAAGCCGTGTACGGCATCATTCGTCGCCACAATGGGCATGGTT
>JBDGYW010001361.1:0-2124 GCA_039588935.1 Gemmatimonadota bacterium
ATGGATTCGATTTCAGGATCGGTGGCGAATCGGTCACGACGGCGAATATCGATGAGATACTCAAGACGGGTAATGATCTGGACGAACGGCTGGCCGCGTGGGAATCGAGCAAAGCGGTGGGGAGCGCCATAAAGAATGGACTGGTCGATCTCAGGCGACTCAGAAACAAGACCGTGCAGGCGCTCGGGTACGATGACTATTTCTCGTACCAGGTGTCAGACTACGGAATGGCGACGGATGAGTTGCTGGCGATGATGCGTCAGTTCAACCGCGAGGCCCGGCCTCTCTATCGTGAGATCCATACGTGGGCTCGCTACACGCTGGCGGAGCGATACGGGGTTGACGAGGTGCCCGATCTTCTCCCGGCGCACTGGGCGCCGAATCGCTGGAGCCAGGACTGGACCGCCATGGTCACCGTCGAGGGTCTCGACCTCGATGGCGTTCTGCGACAGAAGGAACCGGAGTGGTTTACCAAGCAGGGTGAGGAGTTCTATATGAGCGTGGGTTTTCCGCCACTGCCGGATGGTTTCTGGGAATTGTCCAGTCTGTACCCGCTGCCCGACGGCACCGATTACAAAAAGAACAACCACGCGTCCGCCTGGCACATGGACCTCGAGAACGATTTGCGTTGCCTGATGAGCGTTGTCCCCAACGCCGAGTGGTACGAGACGGTGCATCACGAGCTCGGTCACATCTATTACTACGTTGCCTACACGAACCCCGATGTCCCGCCGCTGCTCAGAGAAGGCGCTAACCGGGGCTATCACGAGGCGATCGGGAGCATGCTCGGTCTGGCCGCGATGCAGAAACCATTTCTTGCCAATCTCGGGTTGTTGCCGGCCGATTCCGAGACTGACGACATGCAGACACTCCTCAAGGAAGCAATGAACTACATTGTCTTCATCCCCTGGTCCGCCGGTGTCATGACGGAGTTCGAGTACGAGCTGTACGCAAAGGACCTGCCCGCCGATCGGTTCAACAAACGCTGGTGGGAACTCAAGACGAAGTACCAGGGCGTCGTGCCGCCCTCAGCGCGCGGTGAAGAATATTGCGATGCAGCGTCAAAGACACACATCAGTGACGATGCCGCTCAATACTATGACTATGGGATCTCGTACGTGTTGTTGTTTCAGATCCACGATCACATCGCGCGAAAGGTCCTCAAGCAGGATCCCCACGCGACGAACTACTACGGCAGCGTGGAAGTGGGACAGTTTCTCTACGACGTGATGAGCCCCGGTGCCAGCAAGGACTGGCGCGAGGTGCTTCGCGAGAAAACAGGCGAGGACTTGAGCGCGAAAGCAATGCTGGACTACTTCGAGCCCTTGATGGTCTACCTCCAGGAACAGAACAAAGGCCGCAAGCATACGCTGCCCGAGCTGGACTAGCGGGCCCGTTGAGTCAGGCGGCGGGCCTTACGCTCGCAAGCGACCCTTTAGCGAATCACCGTGAACTTGTCGATCACGCGTTCGAACTGATCGCTGTCGATTTCAACGGAGTAGAGATAAACGCCGCTTGTGACGTCCTGGCCGTTTCGGCTGACGAGATCCCACTTGACCGTGCCAACGCCATCTCGCCCATCGAACGGGATAGTCATCACCAGGTCACCGGCCAGCGTGTAGATTCGGATGGCTCCAGTTGATTTGGGCAGGTTTCGGAACTCCACCTTTGTTCCGGAAGGGTCATCATTTGTGGGGTCGAGGGCCCAGGCCGCCATGGATTCCCGGGTCGCGGGGTTGGGCACGACGTAGATCGAGCGGGCCGTGATTTCGTAGGCCTCCGTCGAGGCGGACAAAGGTTCAACATACGTGAAGTTCGAGGACGGCGCGCCGGCGTGTCCAGCGACGAATTGGCCGCCGTCCACGTCATGATCGAAGGCCACGACAGAATAGAAGTAGGGTCGGCCGAGATGAACTAAACGGTCGACGTAGCGGTAGTAGTGGCGACCGCCGGCAACACCCGCTTCGGCGCGGGCGAGTGCTATGAGCGTGTCACAGACCTCCAGAGTGACCCCCAGCGGACACGGCGGTTCCTCGTCCGGGTTCTCGATAATGAACTCACGAAGCGTGGTGATGAAGTCCCGTTTTTGCTCTGGCGTCAGAATGTGGGTCAGTGGTTCGTAAC
>JBDGYW010001362.1:0-2123 GCA_039588935.1 Gemmatimonadota bacterium
TGATGATCGAATTTCGACATCTCCGAGATCGAACTCAATCGGATCGAACTCCAGATGCCAAACAGGATTCTCCTTCAGATCTCGTGGTTCGGTATCCATGCACTCCCTCGATCATCACGCCGCCATCTTCTCCATTGCCTCAAAGACCGATTCGTGCTCGATGGCGTCGACAACAACCTCCGACATCTCTCTCCAGGAGGCAATCAGGCCCTCTTTGTAGAGAGCCCAGGCCGCCTCGAGAGCAAACAGCAGAAGGGCCTCCATGAAACGCAGCTCGTCTTTGCTGTGCAGATCCCTGAGCGGTGGCCCCTGGCCAGCGTAGTACGACATGCAGCCGGGCCTGGTCTCCGGTATCACCGAACACAGAACCAGATCCATCACGTCGCGGTACTCGATCGGCTCGTCTTCGTCGCGCCAACTCGAGCAGTCCGAGCAACGACACACGGGAGCATCGACACCGGGGAACCCGCCCAGCAGACGAATCGCCCGCATTCGCTTCGGCCTCTCGAGCCATCGCTCTACGCGAGGGAACACCGACCTCGCATGCTCTTTCGCCTCGAAACGCTGACGCAACACAAGCGCCATCGACAGACTCAACGACATGTGCATGTGCATGACGCCTCCTGATTCGCGGTTCTAACTCTAACATTAGAATATCACACGGAAAACTGCTCTCAACCCATGGCGGCGCTTGGCGGCATCTGGCGGTGTTTTTTTCGATCGCGTTCTTTGATTTCACGCGTTTAGAGAACACGCTTAGAGTTCGTGTCGGTTTGCTCTCAACCTTCCTCAACCTTCCTCAACCTTCCTCAACCTTCCTCAGTTGCTGCTCAGTTGCTGCTCAGTTGCTGCTGATGCCTTGTCATGACATCGGATAGACCGTCTCGTAACCATGTGATTTTCAAAAACTCAAGTAGTTCGCAATCAAGTCATAGCTTGAGGCTCCAGGCGATGACTTGATTGCGTAGATCGTGTTTTCGATAAGTTACAAGACACCTATCCTCAAGCGTGCAGGAAATAGGGGTGTGCCAAACCGGCATTTCGTGCAAACCACCGAAAACACATGCCTCAGCCCTTTTCGTCGTGTTGCAGCGGCGTTGCAGCAACGTTGCAGCAACGTTGCCGCAACCATCTCTCAGCGCAGAAAGACGGATTGCTCGAAGCCTCGAGCATCTTCGCGCGCGTCGTTGATCCGCTTCTGCACATCGCTCAAGTCGTCGGGCTGAACCTCGTGCTCTCCACGCCTCTCCCTGATGTCTCGCAGCCTCCTGACTACGCGATAGCAGGTCTGACAGAAGTTCCTGCTATTCGACCAGTCCACCATCTGCACCCCGTCTCCCTCGCCAGTGGCGTGCTTACAGGTAGGTGGCCGTAGCCCCTCCGGCAAAATAGCGCCGGCCGGGAACACGACGTGCGCCTTACCGCTGCTTTTCCGGTACCACCTCGCTCCAGATCCGAGCAGAAGCATCATCGCCGCCCGCTCCTGATCCCTCCTCGTGGCGTTCTGAGATGCCTGTCGTTGGCGGAGCTCGGTATGCCCACACCGAACCCTGGCGTGGGCGACAGCTCCACGGTACGCGTCGGGCATCGAGATTCTGGCCTGACTCCAAAGCCAGACGAGGCACTGATCGCAAAACGTCAACGAGCTCGACCAGCTCTGCTCGATCAGGAAATAGTCGGGCACGCTTCTAAATGCGCGGCAGCCCGACATGGGCTCGGCCTCGACGAACAGACAGAGTTGCGCCTTTACGGTCTGCTCTCCATAGCCGAGCGACTGTCTTGTGCGGAGGCGATGCTGTAGTCGCAGCGATTCCTTATTCGTCGGCAGCCAGAAGTAACGGTTGCCATCAATATCGGAGAGCACGAGCTGGCTCTTGAGAGGAAGGCGTTGCGCGGTTTGCTCGGCCACGAACGCGAGCATCTTCGATTCACGACGCTTGGCCCAGATCGCGAGGAGATTCCACGTCTCCGGGTCCAGGTCGTCAAGATTGTGCAGCACTGAAGCTATATCGCTCATGACTTCCTCCTTCTCTTCTTCCACCTCAGCGCCCCGACTTCCCGGCCGACCCTCATCTGGGCGTGTTCCAGCTGTGTGATCGCTATCGCGAGCTGACGAGTGGCCT
>JBDGYW010001363.1:0-2119 GCA_039588935.1 Gemmatimonadota bacterium
GGAAAAGGCCGACTGAGACAGGGTGACCCCGTGTGGCTCAATCTGAATCGTCGGTTTTCTCTCAAGTGCTCCCCCCCTTGACGGGGATGCCGCTTCAGCCAAAGCGGACTACTAATGAGTAACCTGACGCAGCTTACACCCGGGAGTTGTGAATCTTAGATACACCAAGAGTGAGTCGGATTCAATTGTCCCTTTCGGCCAACCTGAATTGTCTCTTTCGGTCATGCAGGGTGGCGGCGAGGCGTCGGAATCGGCCGGGCGTAGTGCCGACGAAGCGCTTGAACTGGCGGGACATGGAGGGAAGATCAGAGAAGCCATGACGTGATGCGATGACAGCGAGTTGTGATTCTGTGGCTGTAATCTCCCGAGCGACGCTGTTGAGTCCTGCAAAGTGTAGCAGGACATGAGGAGCGTAGCCGAGCTACAGGAGTGGAGGGCGACCCCCTCATCCGAGGTCGGCGACCTTGAGATTAGGGCTGACCATCCCATGACCCACGAAACCTTGATACAAGTAATTTCTTGTACGTTATCCGATACACAGCTCGGTATCGCGTGCCTGCTTGCCTGGCTCCGTGACACCCGTTAAACGTATCAAAGGGCCCGCGAACTGCCTGATCTCGCGGCCCGTGGTCACATCCCAGAGGCGCGCAACACCGTCCCAAGCCCCCGTCAGGGCCAACACGCCGTCTCGAGAAAACTCCACTTCAACAACTGGGGCCTCGAGGGTGTGGCCCATCTGAGTGACCAGGCTGGGAGTGCCAAGTTCATGTGTCGATTGCTCGTCCGCCGCTGCGATCTCGTCATCGTCGGGAAGCCGACACGCTATAGCGCGAGGGAAGTCGAGTCCGGCGCCAGGGGACACGACCCCCATCGCGGGCAGAAGGCAGCACAGAAGGACACTGACACGCCAGATCGACATGAGCATCTCCAGTCACAACTCGTGCAGCCCTGGTCCCGGTCGCTCTCCGGCTGCGAGCACCAGCTCGGAAACTTGACGCTCCGAATCGCAACGACAAAGAACTTCAAGCCCCACAGTTCTCCACACTGCAGGGCCGGATGAGGGGCGCGTCGCCCGGCCTCCCGCCGGGGACTCTGGCCTCCTTGATGAACTCCCGGTGCCGCCAGCAGGCCTTGAGCGAGTACTGCTTGCGATCCCATTTGGCCCATTCCCCACTCAATATGCGCTGATACTCGACACCGGTGTCGTTCAGTCTTTGGTGGTTCTCGTCTGTCGAGCCATCCCATCCGTGGGAGCCCCAACCCACGAATTTCCTCGCGTCGATCACCATCACCGTATGTCCCACGCAGCGCCCGTCGGTGGGACGAACGCCCTGCCACACGAGAACGTCACCCGTTTGGAACTCATCTCCGAGACAGCTTTCGAACTGCTCGTGCATCAGGCTCTTCTTAGGCGTCATCGAGGGTACGCAGCTACCCATGGATGCATCGAACATCTCGGCACTAAATAGATACCCCCCGTGATACTTGCGAGATGTGTAGTCGAGTCCCGACCGGGTAAACGCGTACCAGATCGAGCGAGAGCAGTCGATACCAACAGCGAGGTTCTCGGCGTCGTCCGCCTTGGTCGCGTTTCTGCTTCCCTTGTTCCAAGGGTGCTGCTTGTAGGGGATGCCGTCACCTCCAGTGCTCGCGTTCGCCTTGTCTGCCAGAAACCACCCGTGTTCCAGAACCTTCCTCAGGTGATTGTCGTTCGCCGGAAAGTAAGGCTCCACGTTGAAATCCCGAACGGTGTACTCGCGTTGCGCGTCGAGATCGCAAGCGACCTGCGTACTGTTGTACTCTTCGAATTGAGCGTTGGCGAGCACTCGGACAGGAAGCTTCGATGACGTCCACGTCTCCTTCGATGAGACGAGACTCGCGTTGCCTCCCCGTTTGCCCGCGGCGTAGTGCGCCAGTACGGACTCGAGGGCACTCATATCGCCTCGCGCCGCCCGGACCGCCGGCTCGGTGAGAACCGACCAGTCGATCGGATTCGACTCCTTGGTCCCGAAAACCGCGACGTACTCCACGGCATCAAGCGGCGGGCTCGAAGTGAAAGTCATCCGCGCATCCAGAATGGCCGTGCCGGCCGGCCGCACACGAAGCGAGCTACCGTCGT
>JBDGYW010001364.1:0-2119 GCA_039588935.1 Gemmatimonadota bacterium
TGATCCTGAGACGTACGAGTATGGGCAGGGCGTAACCATCGACCTGTGGATGATGCGTGCGCTTGGCTACGACACGCCGGCACCAACAGCACCTCAGACCGCGTTCGGTGCGGTTGAGATCAGATTGCTCGCCGACAAGCTGGGGTGGGAGCGACAACAAACGCAGGCCGCTGTATGGGTTGCTATAAAGGCCCGCTGGGAATACGTCACAAAGAAGGCAAGGGACCGGGCTGTTAAGCTTGGCTACGCTGAATGGGGCGTTGGTCCCAAGGGTAAACCCACGTTCGACATACTGGGTAACACCCGTGATGAGCAGATCGAAAACGAGAAGAAGATCGTCAAACTGTTCCGCAAGGAAGCGCTGGCAGCATCCATCACTGAGATGCAGGATAAGCTAGATGAATCAGCGAGGGACTTCGAGGATTACATGGAGTTGCAGTACGCAACGGTGAGCTGGGAAGCCGAGCCAAGCACAAAGCTTGGTCTGGTATTTAACGCGATGCCAATCGAAGACAAGATGCTGCTGCAGTACGAGATCAGTCAGGCGATGACCAACCCTGATACGGGACGAGAATACATAGCGGAGTGGCTTGGTCTTCTCGGCGCTAGTCAGTACAACGGTCCCGGCGTGTGGGATGGAGCGGTGGGAGCGGCGACGCAAAACAAGGTCGTCTCTCCGCCGGGGCACAAAACGTCACAAGACCTTCGGGGCTCAGTGCAGCCCGAGTCAGGTCAGGCGCTTGATGGTTACGCAGCGATCATGGGGTGGCTGCTTCGGCAGGATGCGGTTGCTTGGCATCGACCGTTCTACGGTAAGGCCAAGATGCGCGCAAATGGGATAGGCATCGCGTTCTCAAGCACAACGCCGGCCAAGTTGAACAAGTTAACGAAGAAGTTGTACTCCGCGATCATAGCAGAGGCTGAGGCCGCTGGCATCAGCAGAGAGATAGCGGTGGAATGGGCTCCAATAGTTTTGGACGGGGAGTTTAGGGTCCTCAACTTCGCGATCAAGACAGACAAGAACGGCAACTGGATACTCGATAAGAAAGGCGATCCCGTAATGATCGTCAAGAATGTTGACTTCCACAAAATTGTACTTGCCGCGGCGAAGAAGGCTAGGTTGAAAAACAACCTCGAAGTCTTTCAGACCGACGGCAATCTGGTAGGAAATAACTGGGAGGAAAATCCCAACGGTGAAGAATATGAGCGAGCAATCGATAGTTCTAAAAACCCCAAAGTCAAAGAAGCCTTTGAACAAGCAAAGCGTAAACTCGCCGGGAAGATTGAAGGCGTCTATGCGAAGTACTCTGAAAAATACAAGGCCAAAACCCGCGCCAAAATCACAGTAACGCTTGACGGCAAGCCGCCAAAACTCAAGAAGGGTTTCATGCGCTTCCGCCACTACGGCAAGAAGGCCGTAGGCAAGCTGAAGGTTGAGTTTTTCGGTACCGGAATCAAGGGAGCTGAAGGTAAGCGCGGATCGGAGCGTGTCCTGTCAGCGTATCCTGACAAGGGATTCACCAAGGAGGTTGGACTTGGTCAGCACGAGTACGTCATTGATGTGCAGCTTGATGACCTTTACAACGCCAACGAGGACCCTCTTGGGCTTAAAAGAACATCGAGGCTGCCGACTGGGCAGATCGATATGCACGCGTACGAGATCAAGATCAAGGCCGCTGGTTACGTCGGGTACTACGTACCGGACGCTGGCGGTAACCTGAAGGGTCAGGCGCGGTTCTTCTACGACCTGACCGTTGGCGAGCAATCACTTGACGCCACATTCTCGACACCTGAGCCGCCAGTTGTGGTTGTGCAGGAGAACGCGCATGATGAAATCGAGGTGCGCGAGGCGAACGGCGAGATATACTTCGCGATGGATGCAGAGGACGCGGTCCTGACAGCCAGACAAATATACGGCGAGAATGTCATCGTTGAAATACAAGATGAGTTCGGTGACGTCATTACACGCGACCGACCGAAGCTTCCGAAGGTGGCAGACGAGGTTTCCAACATGCGCGAAAAGCGCAAGGCCGCGAAAGACAAGGAGATGAGTGAGGATGAGTGGAAGGAGCATGCCAAGCGCCGACGCCTTGAGAACGACATTGAGGCTGTCAATGAT
>JBDGYW010001365.1:0-2118 GCA_039588935.1 Gemmatimonadota bacterium
AACGCGACAACTCCATAACAAATAGCCGGTCCTGCAATTATAAACAATTCAATCACTTGTATTTTTAACTGCATTCGCATTCCTAAACCGGGTGTCGTGCGTTCGACCAGACGCGCAGTTTGTAGTAGCGCGGCTGGCGCAAGCACCGGACGCGAAGCGAGCGATAGCGCGGCCGGCCCAAGCGGGTCGCGCCGGGGGCATATCCATTTTTTTTGTTCGATAAAAAGGGGTTCAAATCGCGTTGCCGCCGCCTGGCACTCTACGTGATGCCTGCGTCTCCAAGACTGGGCAGGACTCCAGGGGAAAAGAAACAGTGCGGTAACTCGAGAGTTTTGGCGCAGTAGAAACCGAAGTCGTTCGTCATCATCGGGTTAGGGTTTTCGGGTAACAAGGGTTCGATTCCCGCTGTTTTTTTTCCTGAATGCTCAATGAATGCGCCACCCTCCAACCAAGTGCCTCGCAGATAGCCGCGTTGAAGGCGCGCCCGTAGTTCCAGAGGACTCTCGGTATGGTCACACGCGCGAACCGCACTTGAAGTCGGGACCACTCCTGACTTCAGCGGTAGCATCGACCCGCCCATTGAGCGCCTCGCGCCTTCTGGCAGGATAGGCTTGCCCGCGGACCCTCTATCCAGTTATTATGTAAGGGAGCCCCACCTCGAGGACCCCGCGTAATCCTTAATGAAAGGAGCGACCGTGAGACGTCCCAATGTTCTCCTCTCGTTTCTCGCCCTGCTCGCTCTGGTCCTCCTGGCGCCGTCGTGCAGCAATAATCCAACCGACACCTCCCAGTCCGGCACGTCGAGTGCGGTCGGAACGGTCGACCCCGATGGCGACCCGGATTTTCTTCTGGGCGCCGTAAATATCGGCTCTGCGTTGGGGCGCGTTGAGGTGTGGGCGAGTAACTTGACCGTGGAAACCGACGCGGTCTCGTTCGACGCGGTGACGCGGAACGTGTCCCGCACGGACATCGCCGGACCGCTGCATTTCGTTATCACGGAGATCCGACCCGACGTCGTCGAGGCATCCAACCCGGATTTCCTTGGCCCGGACGGGCCCGTCTACGATTTTAGCGACGATGTGGGTGAGGACGGGGTGCTGTCGGCGGGTGAGGCATCCGCACCTGTGACGATGGTCTTTGCCATGCCAGAAGCGATGTCGTTTTCTGTCGGGTTCCGTGTGGAAGTCGGGGATTCTGTCGAAGACGGCTTTGTCTCCGGCATCGTTTTCGACGATCGGAATCAAAACGGCGAATATGAGCCGAACATCGAGCCCGGCATTCCCGGAATCGTTGTCGACTTGATTCCGTCGGTGAACCGAGTTCTCTATCGAACACAGACAAATCGGTTGGGCGCATACGTTTTCGAGGGGCTTGACTCAGATGTCTATACGGCCAGGGCTCATCCCGGTCCGCACATGCATCCCACGACGCCGAACCCGTTGATCGTGACACTCGTCCGCCGGCCGGACGGCACCGTGACTAGTCTTGAAGGTGTGGACTTCGGTTTTGCCGTCCCGTCACCGCCTCCCGAGCCGTTTCCGATCTTCGGACCGGTTGATGTGGGGCCGGGTTCGCATGCCGGAACCGAGTTGGATACGATCTTCACCGTCCCGGACTTTTTCGTGCCCGTTGACCTGTTCCTGCGTGTGGACCCTCCACCCATCATGGGGCCGTTTCCTATCGACATCGATGAGGCGATGGTCGACATCAACGGGTCCCGGGTGTGGGAGTTTGTTTGCCCGCCGGACACGATCTGCACACCGGCCGACCGGGTCCTGCTGGATCAGTCCCAGTTGGGGCGGGAGAACACGATCCGCATCAGGGTGCTAGGTGATGAGCGATCGTTCCTCATGTTCAGTATCGAGGCCGTCACGATTCTTCCGGCGCCGGAATGATCGGCATCGACGTTTGGTTTTCCAGCAGCGGAGCGGAAGTGAACGTCCGCTCCGCTAAGGGAGTCAAGGGTTCGATTCCCGCCGCCTCGACCAGCTATCGCAAAAGGATGCGATCAAGCGCTGGACACTGCCCGGCGCCTTCACCATTAAGTCAACTGTCCTACAAACAAATCCCTCCGGGGCAACCCTCCGTCTTCAGACGGATGTCTGTCTGGGTTCGCGT
>JBDGYW010001366.1:0-2116 GCA_039588935.1 Gemmatimonadota bacterium
CAAGTGCTTCAAGGTCTACAAGCACCGGGACACCGAGTGCGACGAATGCTCCGTGCGCGCGACGTTTAAGGATGGCGAGGTGCACCAGAGCGAGGAAGTCGTGACCACGAACAAGGGTGAGCAGGTTAACACCCTCGTCTATACGGCTCCCGTTCACGGGCCCGGCGGCGAAGTCACGAGTGTGATGGAAATGAGCGCGAACATCACCCAGATCCGGCAGCTCCAGTCGCAGTTGACGTCCATAGGTCTGCTCATCAGTTCGATCTCGCACGGGATCAAGGGCCTGCTGAACAGCCTCGACGGCGGCGTGTATATGGTCAATTCCGGGATGGAGAAGGACGACACCGGCCGGGTGAAAAAGGGTTGGGATATGGTCCAGCGGAACCTGACGAGGATTCGCAGCATGGTTCTCGACATTCTCTACTACGCCAAGGACCGCGAGCCGGACTGGGAGCCGATCTCGGCCGCCGAGGCCGCAGGCGAAGTCGCCCGCGTGATCGAGCCAAAGGCGCGAGAGCATGGCGTCGGGTTCAAGGAAGAGATCGATCCCGCCGCGGGCGAGTTCGCCGGTGACGCGAAAGCGATCCGGGCCCTCCTCGTGAACCTGCTCGAGAACAGCCTCGACGCCTGCCGGGTGGATAAGCGGGAAGGCGCGCACCAAGTTCGGTTCGCCGTGAAGGGAAGTCCCGATCGGGTCGAGTTCGAGATCGAGGACGACGGAATAGGAATGGATCAGGAGACCCGCGAGAAGGCGTTCAGCCTGTTCTTTTCCTCCAAGGGACACGAGGGGACGGGGCTCGGGCTCTTCATCGCCAACAAGATCGCGGTCGCCCACGGGGGCAAGATCGGGCTCGATTCCGAGCCCGGCAAAGGCACGCGCTTCGCCGTCTCTATCCCCCGCAAGCGACAGTAGTCGCAGTCTGGTTTCCTCTCAACAACCAGGTTCCAATGTGCTCCACACTCCCTCCCACCGTTGCTTGTTGTATGGACCGGAAAGATAGGTAACACATGTTCGGGGACATGGGTAACACTTTGCTGGCATCATGGGGCCCTGTACAAGGAGGGACCCCATGCCATGGAAGGAAGCTGACAGGATGAATTTGCGACTGGAGTTCGTGCGGCTCGCACTTGGG
Organism: Gemmatimonadota bacterium; assembly: GCA_039588935.1. Lineage (GTDB taxonomy): Bacteria > Gemmatimonadota > Gemmatimonadetes > Gemmatimonadales > GWC2-71-9 > JBDGYW01. The sequence goes on from JBDGYW010001366.1 coordinate 1,134, forward strand.
GGTGAGACGAAGATGCGACGGCTGTGTCGGCGGTTCGGGGTGAGTCCAAAGACTGGGTACAAGTGGATGCGGCGGTACCAGGCCAGCGGGGATAACGGCCTTGTGGATCTGAGTCGGCGACCGCACAGGAGTCCGCTGCAGACATCGGACAGGATGGAGCGAGAGGTTTTGAGGGTCCGCGGATCCCATTGTCGTTGGGGAGGACGAAAGATACACGCACGTCTGGAAGCGTTGGGCTGGAAGCAGGTACCGGCGCCGAGCACGATCACGGAGATGTTGAGGAGAAATGGACGTCTGGATGCTGCGGAGGCGGCAAAGCACGCTCCGTCGAAACGATTTGAGCGGGAAGAGCCCAATGAATTGTGGCAGATGGATTTCAAGGGGCATTTTGCGTTGAAGAGGGGGCGGTGTCATCCTCTTACCGTTCTGGACGACTACTCACGGTTCGCCCTCGGTCTACAGGCCTGTGCAAACGAGCGAGGAGAAACGGTGAAGGAGCGTTTGGTGGGAGTGTTCCGTCGCTACGGGCTCCCCAGAGAGATGCTGATGGACAATGGGGCTCCGTGGGGTTCCGATCAAGGACATCCACACACGCCATTGACGGTATGGCTGATGAGACTGGGAGTGCGCGTTGTGCATGGGCGACCGTATCATCCACAGACACAGGGGAAGGACGAGCGGTTCCACCGAACGCTGCAGGCGGAAGTGTTAGGGGAAAGCTCGTTTGAGGAATTGGGAGAGTGCCAGGTGCGATTTGACCGGTGGCGCTCCGTGTACAACCTCGAGAGGCCGCACGAAGCGCTACGGATGGCGGTACCGGCGAGTCGGTACGCACCAAGCGAACGGGAATACCCAGAGGTGTTACCAGAGGCCGAGTACGGTCCTGGGGACGCGGTACGCAAGGTGCAGGAATTCGGGGAGTTGTCCTACGGCGGAAGGTCATACTGGATCAGCAAAGCCTTTCGGGGCCAGAGGGTGGCACT
>JBDGYW010001367.1:0-2116 GCA_039588935.1 Gemmatimonadota bacterium
CCTCCCACTCGCGAACCAGTCCCCCGGATCCGGCGGCCTTCATCGGCTTGGCGACCTTGACCGTCCAGTCGATGGTGTAACGCCCACCGCTCTGGCCCATCTGCGGGAACCAGGCATAGGTCGCGTAGATATAATACGTGACCGGGGTCAGCTGGATGATCGTGTCCTCGGTCGCCTTGACACGAATCTCGGTCGTCTCGCCACGCGCCAGCGGTTCCGGCAGCACCACAAGCAGTTGGTGCTGCCTGTGGATGTAAGGGAGCGCGACCCCCCCTGCGTCGCTCACCAGCTCGAGCTTCACCGGCCGTCCCCCGCCTTCCCACGACGATCCGCCAATGTTGTTGATGAGGCTGAATCTGACGGCGCGCAGATCATCGATACGCGATTCGATGCGGACGGTCGCGTCGACCTTCACGGTCTTGGTGTTCGGAATCTCCACCTCCATCCCGACATGACGGAGGAATGCGAGATCCTTATCGTCTCCCTCGGGCAGGAGACTGTAGTTGCCTTTCTTATCGTAGTCAGCCTTCTTGTGGAAGATGCACCACGACTCGTACAGCCTCTTGCCGGCGGCGCCGCCTGACGATTCCTGGTAGAGAGCGACCTCGATGCGGGATCTGTTCTTCAGGGTATAGCTGAGCCAGTTCTTCTTCTCCGTGTTGATATCGGCAATGAAGAAGTTCCGGTAAGAGATCCCGTTCAGCCGGCTCTCCAGATACACCATCTGCAGGTTGTCAGAGTTGTAGAGAATCTTGTTCCGGGCGGCCCATGTCGAAGAGGGATCTTTCTCCACCTTCGACCCCGGCCTCACCATTTCCCTCAACTCGACCGCCGTCTTGTCATCGAAGCGCATCACCACCTGCGTGAACGCCTCGCTCACGCTGTCGGCGCCGTAGTCCCGCTTGAGCGCCTTCTTCTCTGTCACGTTCGGCAGGCTCAGGGTCATCGTTCCTTCGCCCTCGAAGAACGCCCCCGTGACCTGGCCCTCAATCGGTTTGGCCAGATGCAGGACGCCACGCTTGAAGTGAAGCGCGAGTGTGTCCTTGCGAAAGGTCACATCATTCACCTGAAGAGGGTTATCAAGATCGAGACCAACCGTGGAGAATTCGTCGAAGACTCTCTCGAGAAGTGCCTGATCGGGCAGGGAAAATGCTCCGGTGACCTCCTCGGCAGCGGGCGCCGACCAGGGCGAGAGCAGAAGGGTGATTGCGAACCCAAAGACGGAGAACGTCATGACGCGAGCCGGTTTCATTGCAGTCCTCCCGGATTGATGTTGCCCGCATTATCGCATATGTCATGCGCGGATGCGGGCCGCCGAGCCCTCCACGGGCTGCCGGGAGGCGTGCCGGCGCGTCGGCGGGGACCGGCACAGGTGGGAGCGAGCTGCGCCGCCCGGATCGGGGGCAGGACAACGAGAGGCGAGGCTGAAACCTCCAGCTTGCTATGTGTACTAAATAATAGTACACTCAAATCGTGAGACTCTCAGCGAAACAGATCAAGAAGCTCTGCGCGCGGCGCGGCGCCAGTCTCCAGGCCCTTCTGGCTTCGGTCTCAGTAAGCCGCACCGCGTACTACTCACTTGTCAGGAAGGACTCGGTCTTGCCGGCTTCGGTCCGGGCAATCGCCGGTGCGCTCGGGGTCACGCCGTCGTCCATTCTGGAGGAAGCCCCTGCATCCACCTGGCGTGTGCAGGCACGGGTTCGTCAGGCCCGGAGCATCGTTGACGACAACCCCGGGGCCTCATTTGAAAACGTATGGCACACATTGGCCATTCTGGACGATCCTCCCATTGAACGGCTGAAAAGGAGTCTCCTGCGTGGCCGCTCCCGCGATCTTCACTGAGTCGGAACAGGCCTTCCTGGAAGAACTGAGTCGCCTCGGTGTGGAATACATGATCGTCGGACTCGCCGCGGCCGCCCTGCAAGGCGCGCCGGTCGTGACCCAGGATATCGGCCTGTGGTTCAGGGATCTCGCTGATCCACGGATAGGCGAGGCGCTGAAACGAGTCGGCGGAATCTACGTCCCCCCAACCCCCTCGACACCGGCGATGTTCGCCGGAAAGAAGGTCGCCCTGTTCGACATCGTTCTGACGATGCACGGACTTCACAAGTTTGAC
>JBDGYW010001368.1:0-2116 GCA_039588935.1 Gemmatimonadota bacterium
AAGTTCGATGTCGCACCGGACGGGAGTCGGTTCTTTGTGGCACCCAGAGTGCTAGAACCGCGTCATTTGGTCGTGATCCAAAACTGGATGCAGCAATGACCGGCGGTCGGGGCGTTGTCTGTGCCGGCGTACGATGACTGATAGCGTTAGGCGTTTGTCGGATGCCCTCGCCTCCCGCTACAAAATCGAGCGAGAACTCGGCGCGGGCGGCATGGCGACCGTCTATCTCGCCGAGGATTTGAAGCACCACCGCAAGGTCGCGGTGAAGGTGTTACGGCCCGACCTCGCCGCCGCACTCGGCCCTGAACGATTCCTGCAAGAGATCGAGATCGCAGCGCAGTTGCAGCATCCGAACATCCTTGCTCTCTACGACTCCGGTGAAGCGGACGGGTTCTTGTTCTACGTCATGCCGTTCATCGAGGTGCCATCGCTGCGCGACAAGCTCGCCAAGGAAGGCGAACTACCAGTCGGCGACGCCATAAGGATTCTCCGCGACGTAATCGATGCTCTGACCGAGGCGCACTCTCATGGCGTTGTCCACCGAGACATCAAGCCAGAGAACATTCTGCTCCGAGGCCGTCACGCTCTCGTAACCGACTTCGGTGTGGCGAAGGCAGTGAGTGAGGCAACTGGCCGAGAGAAGCTCACCACTGCTGGTGTCGCACTCGGCACACCGGCGTACATGGCTCCTGAGCAAGCGTCCGCCGATCCGCATTTGGACCAGCGGGTGGACATCTACGCCGTTGGTGCGGTGGCCTACGAGCTCTTGACCGGGCGACCCGTGTTCATGGGCACCACGCCACAGATGATCTTGTCGGCACACATGACCGAGCCGCCGCAGCCGGTGACGAAACTTCGGGACACGGTTCCTGCGGCACTCGAATCGGTGGTGATGCGCTGTTTGGAGAAGAGGCCTGCTGACCGCTGGCAGAGCGCTGAGGAGTTGTTGCCGCAACTCGAGGCACTTGCGACGCCGAGTGGAGGGGTCACGCCGACCGACACCCGGCCCATGCCGGCAGCCGCGACCAGGACACTTCGGATGGGGTGGCTCGTTGCTGCTTTGGTGGCGGTGACTTTTGCGGTCACCACGATCGTGATTCAGGTGACGAGACGAGAAACCGGTGCGATGGGTGGTGCTTTGCCGGTGGTGCCAACCCAATTGACTGCAAATCCGCTAGAGCTGTCAGTAACGGGGTCGGCGATCTCACCCGACGGTAAGCGTCTCGCCTACGCCGATCCACGAGGGCTGTACCTGAAAACGCTTGCCACCAACGATACCCGGCCGATTCCCATCGAGGACCCCATCAAGCCCTGGAAGGTCTGGTGGTACCCGGACAGCGAAAACCTGCTGGTGTTGGGAACAGGTACGACGGGCATCCAATCGCTGTGGTCGGTGAGCATGTTCGGCGGCGGCGCGCGGAGGCTGTTTGCGAGTGTGATGACGGCCGCTGTAGCGCCGGATGGAGGAGCGATTGCGGCGATCCGGGGAGCAACCACGCGCGACCAGTCGTTCCGTGAGATCTGGTTGATGGGGCCAAACGGCGAGAACCCTCGGCTCTTCGCGACGGCTAGCCCGGAAGAGAGTTTCTGGAAGATCTCGTGGACACCCGATGCTACTGCTCTGGCTGTCGCCACTTGGTCGAGCAACGCGATCAGGACAGACACCAGGATCGACTTGATCGCCATCGCCGACGGGCATCGCCGCACGCTTCTCTCAGACGAGAGGGTTTTTCAGACCTGGACGGGTCCACTGCCGTTCGCATGGTGCGGTACATCTCAGCTCGTGTTTTCACTCCGCGACGGACCGTGGCATCAATCGACGTCCAACGTGTGGGTGATGGACGCGGATCTCACAAACGCCGAGGTCGAGGGCGAACCTCGCCGCCTCACGCATTGGGCAGGGGCCAACGTCAGGGAGCTGAGCGTAACCGGCGACTGCTCACGAGTGGTCGTGCTCCAGGTCCGCAACCAGGCAGATGTGTATGTGGGGGAGCTCGAAGGGTCAGGGTTGTCGTTGTCGGCTGCCCCTCGAAAGCTCACATTCGACGAGCGGCAGGATTACCCGGCTGCTTGGTCGGCAGACGGTATAGGATTGCTGTTCCTATCCTCGAGAGCG
>JBDGYW010001369.1:0-2115 GCA_039588935.1 Gemmatimonadota bacterium
TAGAGAATGATCACTTCGTCGCAGCAACGGCACTACGCAATGAGATGGCCGATAACACCCGGGCCCGGCGGCTCGATTGGTTGACGGCCAGTGTCCAGGCCACCTACGGTGCGGGCTTGTTGAGCGCCAGGCAGCGTGATGCGTTGATTGCAGCCTTGAGTCAACTTAGCGGCAAGGCGAGCGCCGACCTCGAGTCATATAAACGCACGCTCGAGTATCTTGCGCTGGTGCCCGCGTGGAGCAGTCGGTGGCAACGGTTCTATTTTCAGGAGTCGGTGAACAGGTTCATCACCATCGAACCGCGTGCTGGGCTGTTCTTGCAGGGCCAGCTGCGTACCAGTCCGCTGTTGTTTTTCAGTCACGTGATCGATGGCTTGCTCCAAGACGCCAATCGGCTGGCCGGGGTGCGCCATGAATTGTTCGGTGAGGACATTGGCGCCGGTCTGCGCAGCCTCAATCCGGGTCTGGCGAGTGGACTGATGTCCTCGGCTCCCGAACAAGGAGAATCCTTTAATCCCGATGGCATCTACGTGTTGCCAGAGACGGTATCCAACCTGCCGCCGGTGGCCGGTATTCTGACGGCGGGTGAGGGCAATCTCTTGTCTCATGTACAACTCCTGGCGCGCAATTTTGGCATTCCCAATGTGGTGGTGGACGAATCGTTGATTCCGCGGTTGCATCAATGGAATGGCCGGCAAGTGGTTCTAGCGGTGTCTTTACGGGGTTCAGTTCGACTTGCCGATGCGGCTACCGTGCCCCAGAGACTGTTCAGAAAGGATCAAGACGATCCCGAGGTGCTCATTCGCCCTGATGTGAACAAACTCGACCTAGATCGCAACGGTCCGATATTGCTGAGCTCTCTAAGAGCCGGTGACTCCGGTCGCAGTGTGGGACCGAAGGCGGCCAGGCTTGGAGAATTGCATCACCACTTCCCCCAGACCGTCGCCGATGGGTTGGCAATCCCATTCGGTGCGTTTAAGGAGTTGCTCAGCCAGCCCTATCGCGACAGCGGGCTGTCGGTATTCCAATGGATGGTGCGGCAATATCGGTCGATGGATACGCTGCCGCGACGGTCCCAGGCACATGAGAAGGCGGTTGAGAATTTCAGGCAACAATTACACCAATGGATTGAGAACACCGATCCGGGCGTTGAGTTCCGTGCACATCTACGCGCGGCGATGGACGATGTATTTGGCAAGGAAGGCACCTATGGCGTGTTCGTACGCAGCGACACGAACGTTGAAGATCTGCCAGGGTTTACCGGCGCCGGCTTGAATCTTACGGTGGCCAACGTAGTGGGATTCGAAAATATCATTAAAGCGATTTCACAGGTGTGGGCATCGCCGTTTACTAAGCGCGCGTTTGCGTGGCGGCAATCCCGTATGGCGCAGCCGGAACATGTCTATCCGGCAGTGCTGTTGTTGCGCAGTATCCCAGCGGACAAGTCGGGTGTACTCGTGACCCAGGATATTGAGACCGGTGATTCCAGATGGTTTTCGGTCGCCGTGAACGAAGGCGTTGGCGGCGCCGTGGATGGTCAGGCGGCCGAGTCCTTGCGCGTTCATCTCGACAGCGGTGCAGTAAAACTCTTGGCGCAGGCGACGTCGACGGTCAAGGGGTTGGTCAATCCCAAGGGTGGTATAGATAAAGTGCCGGTGAACGATACCGATCATATCCTCACGACCGAGGAGATTGCTCAACTGATCGATTTTGTCAACGGCCTGCCACGGCGGTTTCCCGTGGTCGTGGATGCGGACGGTCAACCGGCCCCGGCCGATGTTGAGTTCGGTTTTCATGACAATAAGTTGGTGTTGTTTCAGATCCGGCCTTTTCTCGAAAGCAAGCAGGTCCACGCCAACAAATACTTGCGATCGCTGGATAGTACTCTGCGGCGATTGGATCAGGTGATAGTGCGCCTGGATCGGCCTCCCGGCGGGCAATCGTGATGCGTCTTGTCACACTGTCCATACTCGCGTGGCTATTGTGGCCGGATGTCGCGGCCGCTTACCCAATTTATGACAGCGAGTCCACGGGCATCCGGCGCTTGGAGCACGCACGGCTGGCGCACGATGGCACTATAGCCGGGCGTCGGCGCGTGCCGGGTGAGTTATTGAC
>JBDGYW010001370.1:0-2576 GCA_039588935.1 Gemmatimonadota bacterium
TATTCAATGGGCCAGCCATCAAGCCGATAACCGTACCATCGGTCTCGTCAATATCTGTGGCCTGACGAAGCTGGAACTGAACCTTTTCGTAGATTTCGTTCCTCGTCGCCGTAAGAGGGGTGGCTCGGTCCATCGTGAATGATAGAGCGGTCTCGGAGTTCGTAAGGGCCGCAGAGAGCACGATGGTCAGCACGCCGCCCGGTGCGGTTGGGGTACCAACGATTGTGTGTGTGGCCCTATCAGGGGCGGTTGCATCGTGGATGGTTAGTGTGCCGCCAGTGTAATCTGAAAGAGCCTCGCCCGCACCGAGTACGAAGTTCGCTTCGGTAAATGTGGTCGTGCCGTTTGATACTCCGTTGTACCCGGAATAAGTTCCTACATCCACCACAATACCGAAGTTTCGTAGCGCGGCTGTATCAACTGCCCTGTTATATGCGCCATCCAGATACCGCAGTCGAACTTCCGACCACGGTGAGCCAGCGATGGCTGCATCAGTCGCCGTGATGTCCAAGTCGGTAGCGTTCGCGAGAGGGAACTTAATAACCTTGGCATCAACGGCGGTCTCACCAGCGGATGCAAGGTTGGCCGAACCGAACGTCTTACCGTTGGTATCGCCGTCTCGAATTCGAAGGTTGGTGGTAAAGGCATTGTCGTTGTTGACCGCCATCGTCATCGTTGTATCGGCCGCGTTGTTTGTGAGAGGCGTGCCATCCACCGTGATTACAGTGGCGGAGACTGTTGCAATATCCCACGAACCATCATTGCCTACGTCTTCTGAATTGGCCAGCTCTATCTTTCCGCCAACAACGAAGCCATCGGTAATGAAGTTTCCGGCATCGTTCCTTGTGATTGTATTGCTCGTAGTGATAGCTACGCCCGTAGCTGTATCGGCTGGCACCACGTTGTCGTAGAACTTGACGGCCTCATTAACCGGGCCAGTGAAGGCGTAGTCGACCGTGTTATCCAGACCGAAATCGTCGCCGAAGAAGTAGTAGGCTTGGTCGAGAGTGTCCTCGAACAGCCCAAGGGTGGTAACATTAAAGTACCGCGCCTGAACCACGCCAGCGTTGTCGTTTTCAACCCAGCCGGCGTTCCTGATAAGGCGACGAGAATCGATACTGAACGCAACATCGTCCTTAAGTGCCCAGTCAGAGTTATTGCCTGACGGGTCTACACCAAACTCCCACTGACCAGCAGCGGAGGAGATACCAACCATCGGGAACGCACCAGAGTCGATCAGGAGTTGATCGGTCTTCCATTCCTGCTTCACAAAGGAGTGGAGGGCCAACATAGTTACGCCGTCCGTTGACAGGTTGCCCTGCTCAAACAAGTATATCTTTTCCTCGCCCGTGTCGAAGTGGACGCTCTTTTCGTTAGCGAGTGTTGCGTCATCGCCGTACCAGCTTACCGCTTCAGAGGCGGCCGTGGCCGGGATAGCGCCAACAGAAACCTTATCAACCTCGTATGAGGCGGCGTCTGTATTGACAGCAACGATCTGCCAGAGTCCGTTAGCCAGCGGGTCAGAGTGGTCTCTGATTTCAAAGAAGTCGTTCGCCACCAGCGAACCAAGCCCCACTAACGCTGATGTGAATGTAGAGTCCGCGCCGGTACCGGGCGTTGTGATTACGAAATCGGTAACTGCAACCAATAAGCCCTGTGATAAGCTATCCGGATCGATAATGAGTGCCATGTTTTAACTTCCTGCTGGGAGCGTTAGCTCATATGTAAATTCAATGCTGTCGCCAGAGCCCACGTTTATTGCCGCGAACACGCTACGGTCAGCGAGTACATCCCCAGATGACGCACGGAAAAGCCCGTGCTCCACAACCGCGAACGCGCTTCCGAAGTTCACGGTGCCAACGGTCTTGTAGATGTTGGCGCTCGCTCCCTCAGTTCGCGTCCCTGTAGCTCGTGTCTCCACTTCGCTACTGAGCGTTGTGTCTGTCTGGTTCTCTGCCGCACCGCCTATTCCCGCAGCGTGAAACCTGAAGTTCGCGATACCGCCAGAGCTGGCCTGCAGCTCGTCCACGATGTAGTTCACGAACGCATCAGTCACTACCTTTGTTGAGATGAGACCCTTGTCCTCAACGGTCCCGTCCTTTCGGATGACCTTGGCAGGCACCAGTACCCTTGACCGTCCGGGGAAAAAGAGATGGAAGGCAGCAACCGCTGCAACCCGAGCCCGAGCCTTAAACAACATCCACGCCGGCCGCTTCCCGGTCATGGCATACGTACGCTCCCTGACAAATTGACGCGAGTATCCCCGCTTCTTTATCCCGAGATTGTAGTACATCTGTTGCTTAATCGAGTGGCTACGCTGGCGAATCCTTGTAGCCAGCGACTTATCACTGCTCATAAGCTTCTGTTTCCACACAAAAAACAAAGGAGCCACACAGTTCCCTATGTGACTCCCGAGATGTTAGCAGAAATGCTGGGCTGGCGAAGGACTAGCCGGCCGTGCGTGCGGGCTAAAAAAAGTGGGTTAGTACCTGTATACGTGAACCTCGCAGCCGTTTTGCAGGGCGTGCATGATCATATTCTTGGTGCCGGCGCTCTTGCTGTCCCAGAATGCGATC
>JBDGYW010001371.1:0-2113 GCA_039588935.1 Gemmatimonadota bacterium
GGTCGCAACCAAGAAAGGGCTGAGCATCCAATACCTGGATGAGAATTACCTCGAGTTTGAGACAGACGACCGCTTCAATCTCATCTTGATGATCATGTGCGACTTCTGCGCCCTCAGTCCCACCCAGAGAGAAAAGATGCTGCGCAAGTTTATCGCAATCCTGGAGCCTGGCGGTTCTGTTCTCCTCGATGTGTATTCGCTGACGGCCTTTGACCAACGGGAAGAGGCAGCAATGTACGAAGCTAATCTCCTCAACGGTTTCTGGTCGCCGAACGAGTACTACGGTTTTCTGAACACCTTCAAATATGAGAAAGAACGACTAGTCCTTGACAAATATACGATTGTCGAAGCATCACGCACACGAACCGTTTATAACTGGCTGCAACATTTCAGCCCCGAAGCTCTGGAGAGGGAGTTTGTGGAGGTCGGGTTCACAGTTGAGAAGCTCTATTCGGACGTGGCGGGCTCACCATTTAAGCCGGAACACACTGAGATCGCTGTTGTCGCTAAGAAGCTGTAGAAGCGGCATTGAATTTCCTTCTATGGTCCCAGTCTGGTCATTCCCAGCGGAGCGCATCCATCGGGTTTACGCGAGATGCCCTGAGAGAGGGGACCAAGCTCGCGAGCAAGACCACCGCAAACAGGACAACTGCCGCGATCCCGAATGAGATCGGATCCAACGGACTCAGACCATAGAGCATCGACTGCAAAGCAACTCCCATGGCGGCAGCCAGCAGGGTGCCCACGACAAGACCGGGTAGGGCAAGACGTATCGCGTCTCGAAGGAACGCCCTCAGCACCTGTTCCCGCGTTGCTCCCATTGCCATGCGCAGCCCGATCTCGCGCGTGCGGTTCGTTACCGCAAACGCAGCAATGCCGTACACTCCGAAAGCCGAGAGTATTAGCGTCAACAAACCGAGTCCACCGCCCATGCCGGCGATGCCTTTCTGAGCCTCAACGCTGCGCGCAACCAAGGATTCAGACGTAATGAATTCCGGTGCAGGAAGTCCGCGATCAAACGCCATGATGGCTGAACGCACGGAACCGACAAGCGCGCCGACTTCTGTTCTGCTTCTGATCACAATCATCAATCCCAGGCCGTAGTTCTGTCGCAGCGGCATAAAGACGCTCGGCAGCGGCCGATCGGCGCGACTGGAAGCGACGTTACCAACAACCCCTACCACGGTTGTCGTCACCGCTTCCTCTCGGGTAACAGGGCGTTCGAATTGTCTGCCGAGTGGATCCTCTCCGGGCCAGAGTCGCTCCGCCAGCGATCTTGTGATCACGGCGATCGGCTCCGAAGTGCGGTTGTCCGTCGCTTCGAATCCTCTTCCCCTGAGAACCGGAGTGCCAATGGTTTCGAAATAGCGTTCGGTTACTCTGGTGTACTCCACACGGACGCTTCCGCCTGCATTGTCGGCACCGGTACCAGTCACCCAGGAGTTCGATCCTGACATGTCGAGCGGAATTCCGTCGGCGAACGCCATGGATTGGACTTCTGGTAACGCCCTGATCGACTGCCCGAGGCGATCGATCAGGACCTCGCCGCCTTGTTCGAGGCTGGGGTACGCCTCTCCTGAAAGAGTCAGTCTGGACACCAGTAGATGCTCGGGTTGGAATCCAATTTCCTGGTTGGCCATCGAACCCAATGATCGAGCAAACAATGCCGCAATGACCAAACCGAGCATCGCCATTCCGGTTTGAGCGGAGGTCGCGATCCTGTGTACGCGTCCGACTCTTCGGCTACCGCCTCCGGAGTCGTCCTTCAACGAGGAAACCAATTCCGGGCTACTAAAGCGAAGCGCCGGCAGCAGACCAAATGCCAGGGCGGCCATGAACGTCAGCACCAGCGAGGCGGCCAAAATGCCACCGTTGGGAACGAAACTGATGCCGGGTGCCGTTACGCCGAGGCTCGCCGGCCGGAGCAACGGCATGCCCCAGAACGCCACGAGAATTCCGACTGCACCACCGAGGGCGGCCAGAATAAAGGCTTCGACCATGAGGTGGGTAACGAGGCGACCCCTGCTGGAACCCAGGGCCAGTCGCACGGCGATCTCACGTTCTCTGACAGCACTTCGGGCAAGGGTCATTCCGGCCAGATTACCGCAGATAA
>JBDGYW010001372.1:0-2112 GCA_039588935.1 Gemmatimonadota bacterium
CCCGATCACAATCGGCGGTGTGTGTGTCATCCTCTCCGCGATCTCGATGGCGGCGTTGCTAGTTCCAGCACGCCGCGCCTCGGGTGCTGACCCGGTGGACGTGCTGAGAGCAGATTAGAGAACTGTCAAGAGCAACACTAAACAGAGAAATGACTCCGTTATCTCGCGGTGGGTTGCCGCAACCTGTCGTAATCCAAGACCCCAATGTCTTAGCTTGGCAGGATAGTCGACAGCCGTTGGTGAAAGACTTACCATCGCCCACACGCCCTTCCAGAATGACCATGTGCAATGACATCATCGGTCTTGACTTCCGGCACAAGTGCCGGAGAGTATCGCGGCTGACCGCAATCCCCGCTCCGGCATGAATCCTTCGATGTCGCTGAAGCTCAGACAGAGTCACTGACACAACCGCACCGCGTGACTAATGATCTCAGGTAGGAACCGATATCTGTGTTGGCGGTTCGTTGTGCTTTTCATGATGGTGGCGTCTATCCCAACGTCAGCCCTCCTCGGCGCCGATGTTTCGAGGTCTACATTCCAGCCTTTGGGAAGACGTTCTCTCAGAACACTCAGGCTGGCGTCGATTAGATCGGTGTTTCCGTCCATCTTCGGTCCGTGCTTGGCACCCATCATGGCCATGTTGACGAGAAACCGGTTGATTTGCCAAAATGAGGCTTTTGCACACAAGGCACAAAACTCATTAGAATGGCAAATTAGACTCGGCACGGACCTTCTGCCTGCGCCCTACGCACCAACTCCAGCTGCGGCACGGATCTTCTCAGTATCTTTCCTATCGTGCGGAGCCTTATCAGATCGCTGAATGGACTTCCGAGCAACGCGTCACGATGCAAGGCTGATACGTGCAAATTGGGTGAAACAGCTACGCCAGATCGCCCGAGATGCCGGCCTGTCCGCCAACATGTCAGGAAACGATTTCCGCCGCGGCATCGAGCCAACTCTTGCCGCTCGCCAGCCTGGCAGGACAACGGTCGAGCCACTTCCGCGCCTTCTTCGCAAGCAGCGACCATTCGTCGGTCCACTCGCCGGCCGCCTTTTCCAGCCAGTTGACGGCGAGTGCCGTCGCCCAGGCACGGCGGATCGATTTCCGGTCTCCGGACGCGTCCGGGATGACCGTCTCGAGTTCGCCGAGCTTCCGGTTCAAGACCTTCGCCAGGTCCTTGGTGAGTTCCCAGGAACCGTCGGCGTTCTGAAGGGAGACGAGCCGGTCGAGTGGGCGTTCCGCCGACCTGTCAAATGGAGACTTCTCTCGCATGAACGCCTTCATCCCACGAACCGGAGCACCTATGTCAAACGAGGACAGCGCGTGCATGCTCGGTGCGGCGCAGCTCATGTCCACGTCATCTATTGCGTCATCGCTGTCAAAGGACGCCAGGGAGCGTGAACGGGGCATCACTTTCCTGGCAACCATAGCCTTGAATCCGCCGCCTGTCGTCATCATGTCTTCCGATCCGCCCCATCCACGAGTGAGCGCCACCGGCACCTTCCGCAATTCCATCTCGCCGTCGACCGGTGTTTCGCGACGCTCCACGGCGACGAAAGAGGTCCACTTCGAGACCAGCCCATAGGTGACGCCGAGTCGGACCGCCTCTTCTTTCACGCGGTCGGTGTCCCCTCCCCTCTTTTGGAGAGATCCTTTCCGACTGTGAAACGGACTCGCTCCCTCCTCGAGATCACGAAGCAGAGACTTCGCCGCGAGTGTTGTCACCAGGTTCCCCTGTTCACCTTGCCCGAAACTCAACGGGACTGTGAACGTGAGATCTCCCTCAGCGCACTTCGCCTTCAGGGTGACATGTGCGGTTCCCTCCGGCATCCCTTCGACAAAGCCGTACAGGAGTAACCGTCCCCCGGCAAACACCGGCGGAATACGGTGGGGTGCCTGGCGAACACGGAGAGACCCCCAATCCACCTTCACATCGGCCAACGCCGGCGCCATGGCCTTTTCGAGTTGCCGGAGAACCTTGCCTTCGATCCGTTCTCCCGGGTAAATGAACTCGCACGCTCCCTCTCCGGCGCGCGCGACACCACGAACGAGGTGATGGCTCGCGCCGGCACCGATACCGAACGTGAACACGCGCGTCGTATCCGAGTGCT
>JBDGYW010001373.1:0-2110 GCA_039588935.1 Gemmatimonadota bacterium
AATTCACTGGTGCATGCTTCTTAACGGCGCACCCCGCCTCGTACAGCTTCAGAAAGATCCACTGGGTCCACTTGTAGTACGCCGGATCGGTTGTGGACACTTCATGATCCCAGTCGATCATGAGGCCGGTGCGCTTCAACTGTTCGCGGAACCGGGTGATGTTGGCGGGGATGAGTTCCGCTGGATGTGTGTTGACCATTAGGGCGAAGTTCTCGGAATGGATGCCGAAGGCATCGAATCCCAGCGGTTCAAACACATCCCAACCCTGAAGCCTCCTAAACCGGCCGTGAATGTCGCTTCCCACGAATGCAAACACGTTTCCAACGTGCAAACCCTCGGCGGAAGGGTAGGGAAACATCATCAGGTTGTAGTAGGGCCGCATAGCCTTATCGAGGTCAACCCTGTTGGTGCCTCGCTCCTCCCACCGTTCGCGCCATTTGGCTTCTACGGTTTGGGGATCGTATGCATTTGTGCCGTTCAGTGTTTCAGTCATGGTTGGGTTAATCTAGCACTGCTTGCTCCCTCAGGAAGGCTCCCCTACCTTTGCCCAACAACAAAATGCCAAGCCGAACAACAGAACTCCGACAGCGAATCATCTTCGCCGGAACGCCGGTGGCGGTTGCGGCAATCGCGCTTGGTGCGTACGTAGCCAGCCAAGCTGTCGCCCGGGAGTTCGAACGATCGGCCGGAATGCAGTTGCTCGCCATTGCAGAACGCGTCTCTGACCTGATGTCCCAACACGTCACCGAACGTACGGACGACGTCGTACTGTTAGCGCACTCTCCCGGTGTTGTCGACGCCGCTCGGGAGGCCGGGCAATCTGCGTTCAGCATGGGACTCGACCGGATTACCACCGAGGACCTGGAGCGTCGCTTTGCGGGCACTGGAACCTTGGGAGGCGATCGAGTAGTCGGTCGTTTCCTCAGAGAAGTCCGCGATTCGACGGATTTTGTGGAGATCTTTTTCACCGAGAGAAACGGCCTGAATGTCCTTTCCACCAATCCGACCTCTGATTTCGTCCAATCTGATGAGGATTGGTGGGAAGCAGCCTACGAGCACGGGACTTACCAGGGATCGCCAGCCTACGATGAATCGTCAGGCGCGTTGGGTTTGGAACTGGCCGCGCGAATTTCAGAGCCGATGTCTGGCCAACCGCTGGGTGTGATGAAGGGCGTCGTTGAACTGTCCCGGCTGACACGCTTCCTCACCCTCGGCAACGACGCGCTCGGGGCGAGGATCGAGGTGGTTGATTCGACCGGCCGGATTATCATGTCACGCGATTCCGCGAGGATGTTCGTAACGAACGGCATAGTCGACGTCGCTTCCCTCACAAACCGATCCCAGGTCACGCCGGTTCGAGAAGCGTCCGCCGATGAAGGCATGCTGGTGGCAACTGCACCAGCAAACGGGGGACGTTGGTGGATAGTCGTAAGCCAGTACCAGGAAACGGCCTATGTCGCCGCGAGGTCGATTCGCGATGCGGTGTACCTGGCTGCCGGCGTGGTTCTCGTGTGTACCATCGTATTGCTGGTCTGGTTCACCGAGTGGTTGCATCGCCGGGTGACTCGGCCGGTAAGGGTTGCCGGGGCTATCGCAGCGCGGGTCGCTCATGGTGATCTCTCGCTATCGGTGGGAGCAGACACTGGTGGAGCTGAAGAGGTCGCCAATCTCCTCGATGCAGTCAGGACGATGGTCGACGCGCTGCGCCGTCTGGTCGGGGAGATCCGGGCATCCTCCCAGGATTCAGGCGAGATGGCCGAACAGATCTCGAGTAGCACCGAGCAGATGTCCGCGTCTATCCTGCAGATGGCCACTACCTGCCAAAACCTTACAACCCACGCAAATGAGCAGGCTGAGCTGGCCAGGCAATGCGCCCACGACGCGAACCGGATACTGGCTATCTCGTCGAACCTGGTGGACGGAGCCAATGTTGCGGCGGAAAGAAGTTCGACACTCAGTGAAACGGCGGGAGAACATCAGGAACGCCTCACAACGGGAAGTGAGCAACTTGCAGGGCTGGCGAGCGATCTCGAACTCGGCGCGGCGGACGCGACGAGGCTGGCAGGCCTCTCAGAGGAAATCCAACAATTTGTGACGCAAGCCAAGGCGA
>JBDGYW010001373.1:2137-2475 GCA_039588935.1 Gemmatimonadota bacterium
CCAACATGCTGTCTCTCAACGCGGCGATTGAGGCGTCGCGGGCTGGTGGAGGTGAGGGTCGCGGATTCGAGGTGGTCGCAGACGAGGTGCGCAAGCTCGCCACCCAGGCAGCGCATTCAGCGACACACACCGCGGAGGTAGTCGGTAATGTGCTTTCCATGGTCCAGGGGACCCGTGACCGCCTCACGCGTTTGGCTGAGGCGAGTTCGGCGGTCCGAAAGATCGCGGAGTCGGCGGCCGAGGCGCTACGGGAGGTGGCTGGTGCCACTGCCGAGTCGAGCGCGTGGAGTGAAGAGATCTCAAACGCGGCCGGAGATGTGAAGCAGTTGGCTGACGAG
>JBDGYW010001374.1:0-2108 GCA_039588935.1 Gemmatimonadota bacterium
TGGACTCCGGTGGGGTCGCGTCGAAGCAGCCATACGGCGAGGTCCGCGAGGGTGTACACCGACATGCAACTCTGGACCGAGATCAGGCGACGCGTACTGGCAGAAGGACTCAGCATACGGCAGGCCTGCCGGGACTACGGCCTGCACTGGCACACGCTCACGAAGACCTTGGGGCATACGGAACCGCCGGGCTATCGCCAAGCCCAGCCCCGCCCCAAGCGGGAGCTGGAGCCGCTGCTGCCGATCATCAACGAGATTCTCAAGCGGGATCGGCACGTACCCCGCAAGCAACGCCACACCGCCAAACGCATTTTCGAGCGTCCGCGGGCCGAGCACGGCTATGACGGCGGCAACACGATCGTCAAGGAATCCGTGCGGGCCTGATCGTCACCACCAACCTGCCCTTCGAAAACTGGGGCGAGATCCTCGGCTCAGCGCGGCTCACCGGCGGCACACTCGATCGACTCACGCATCCGTAGCGTCTGGTCGAGCACGGGATTGGATGACGATTCGAGTAGCTCGTGAGCTGCCTGTCGAATGGTGGCTACGTCCATGATGTTTCACCGGCGAGCCCGGTCATGCAAGGCGTCGATGCACAGCCGCTCGTAGGTCATCGGGCGTGGGATGGGCGTAGATCTGCAACGCGGTGCGGGCATCGCGGTGGCGAGCTAAAGCCTGTACGACATGCGGCTGCACTCCGCGGCGAAGGAGGTCGGTGACGTAGTAATGCCGAAAGGCGTGGGCGGTCTTGTTGCCAAAGCCGAAGCGGCTCAGCAGGAGCGAGAACTTCTGCGTCAGGACGTTCGGTCGGTAGGGCCGTCCGACCTTAGAGACGAACAGGTGGTGCAGGTGTTGAGCGTTCTTGAATCGGGGCCGGACATCTCGGACGTACCATCGCAAGACGCGCATGCTCGCTACGTCGAGCGGGACAGTCCCGACCGAGTTGTACTTCGCCTGCGTGATCGTCAGCACCCCGCCGGCCAGGTCGAGATGGTTCGGCTCCGTCCGACTCAGACTGGTTGTGGCAATCTCGCTGACTCGGCAGCCGCTTGCATACGCGAACACGATCAGGGCATAGTCGGCCTTGTCTACAACACCTTCCCGTTCATCGAGAACTCTGACCAGGTAGGCGATGCCTGGTTGACCTGATCGCGCCCGGTACAGGTGCAGCAACGCCGGCCTTATTAGGCTCACCGTCAGGTAGCCGTAGGCGAATTTCACCCGCCCGTGCGAAAGACCGATCTGCTTTAGCCCCTCTCGCATCTCGGATTCGCTGTGATGCTCATACGATTTCTCCCTGGTTGAGCCGGCATCCGGTGCAAGTAGGTGCTTTCGCTCGCCGAAGATCGACGCGCAGGACTCACCGCTGCGAGTGTCGATTGCCTGCAAGATATAGGCGTAAACCAACTTCGTGTAACGAGGCCGCCGGTACATCTCGATTAGCGCCGCTCGATCCAGATGCGGCCGGGCGTAGTCGGCGAAAACGTAGTCGTAGTACGAACCAACACTGCTCCTTGCTCGTGCCACCTCCATCTGCTCACCCGTCTGTTTCGCGTGCGTATGGCGTGGTGGAGGCAGCGCTCCTAACCATGAAAAACGGGGACACGCCGGGGCCGTGGCACTCACCATTCACGGAGCAGCTAGCGGTCAACCACAAATGGAGCGAGAAGATCAACCTCGGGTTGGATCACGCTGATGACGACGATTCGGGGGCCGGGTGACGACGAGCGAATTGGTCAGCCAAGACTGAGCCCGAAGAGCCTCAGTCCATCCCGCACGAACATCAGCGCAAACACGACCAACGCCACGCCGAGTAGTCGGTTGACGTAGACGTAACCCCGGCTCCTCAGGAAACCCCGCGAACGGGCAACCAGCCAGGCGATGAGAATCTTCGAGCCAACCAGGCAGACGTACAACCCGATGATGAACAGCACCGACGCCGGCACGCTGTCCATCCATGCCTTCAGCAGCGTCGAGGCTCCGATGCCGAAACAGAACAGGTACGGATGCGGGTTGAGCAGATTAGCCATGAAGCCCTTGCGTATCGAACGAGGCTGGACGTTCCCCCTACAATCGCGATGATGGAGGCGGCAAATGGGAATTCTCGC
>JBDGYW010001375.1:0-2108 GCA_039588935.1 Gemmatimonadota bacterium
GATAGAACGACATGAGCGGTGCAGCAGGAGCGGCGTCGGGAGGTGCGGCAGCGGCGGCCGCCGGAGCGGCGGCACAGAGACGCCGCATGCAAGAGGAGGAGGAGAAATTGACGGCATACAGATCCGACGACCTGGACGGTTGGGAGTTCAAAATCGTCCGGGCCAACACACGAAGATTCAAGAACGCGGAGACGGTGCGGCAACTCTGCGCCGAAGAGGCCCAGGCCGGTTGGGAGATGGTCGAGAAGTTTGACGATTACCGTATACGATTCAAGAGACGCGTGGGAGAACGCTCCCAGGACCCGCACCGGACTGTCGATCCGTACCGGACCCAAATCGGCGTGACGGAAGGCCGTATCGTAGTGATCATCCTGGCTGTGAGTTTACTCCTCGGGTTGGGCATCGCGCTCGCGGCGTTCTACTTTTCCCGGTGAGGGCCACCGGCCCTCGCCTCAACGAACCACGAGCGAGGTTCGAAAAACAGGCTGGTCGTCGGGATCGATCACGGCTACGACATAACGGCCGGGTTCCAGGACGCCGGCTCCCAACGAATAACCGATGGTGTAGTTGTCTCGAAACGCCGCCCCTTTGATGCTCGCCGTCAGCACCGGCCCGGCAGAATCCACCGAACGAAACTCTACGATATACACATCTCCTGCCAGTGGCGGTGACTCCAAACCGGTGAGCTCCAGAAGTAAATACTGAGGCTGTGAAGCGTCGATTGGCGTGCCATCGTTCTCTTCCCCACCCAACTGTCTGACGCGGTTGGTCTCGTCGGGTAGAATCACAACGCCGCTCGGTTGTTGGGATACGTCCCCTGCCCTTTCGACCGGCCGCAGCAAGTGCAGGCCGACCGCCAGCAACGCTACGACCAAATACACCGCGGCCGGAACCGGTTTCAGCAGGCCACCCCACAGCGACTCCCAGAAGCCTCTCCGCTGCGTCTCAGCGCCGACAATCGCCTCCGGAGTGCGCGGCACCCGGCTCTCGACGAACTCGTCTTGTCCGACGCTTCGCCCGACAGTCTCGAGTACGTCGGCCTGCTCCCGGCAATCGGCGCAGGTGGTGAGATGTCCTTCTATCGCGACGCGCTGCTCCGCGCCGAGTGACTCCCGGTCCTCGACAAAACTTACGAGAAGCTCGGCCTCCGTGTGCGGCGAAAACGATTCGAGAAGCACGCCCTTGAGGTCGCCGGTGAAGCGCAGCAGGTCGGCGCACGAGGCGCACTCGTCGGTGTGCATTTCGACGCGCCGTCGTTCATCCTCCGCGAGCGTTCCGGTCGGATACCACGCGATTAACTCCTCTACCGCCTGGCATCCGCCGTCATTTTCGTGCATGGAGTTGTTCATTCCTATACCCTCCTAGCTCGAATCTCAAACGCTTTCCGTTTCGGCGCCGCTGATATCGTCCATCATGTCTCTCGCGTTACGGATACATCGGAACAGCTTGACGCGTGCGGCCTGTTCGGAAATCCCCATCCGTTCGCCGATCTCTTTA
This sequence comes from Gemmatimonadota bacterium, assembly GCA_039588935.1. Lineage (GTDB taxonomy): Bacteria > Gemmatimonadota > Gemmatimonadetes > Gemmatimonadales > GWC2-71-9 > JBDGYW01. The sequence continues at coordinate 1,498 of JBDGYW010001375.1, forward strand.
CGGCTGTACCCCTGGATGTAGGCCATGAGGACGATCCGCCGACAGTTTTCTCCCAACCGATCCAGTATACGGTTGAGCATGACGCGCCGCTCCATGTCCTCGCCGGACAGTCGGGACGCGGGAGCGTGGGTGGTGTCCTCGAGAGAAACGTGCTCTCCCCTGGCCCGAACTCTTCTGTAATGAGTGATGCACATGTTCTTGGCAATTCGCTGCACGTACGCGCGCAGGTTGCCTCCGTGGAATCGACCATCCCTGAAGTTCTGCACCAGGGCCAACAGCGTCGCCTGCACCACGTCGTCCGGGGTTTCGAATCCCCACGCGCCGTGCACGGCCACTGTCATTGCCCAACCGGCCATCATACGGACGGTCGGGGGCTCACCACGGAGGAAGGCCTCGATTTGCCCGTCGTTTTCGTCTCGTGCGGTCTCGTCCCCACCGCCCGGTTCCGGACGTCCCGGGGATACGCCGCGTTTTTTTTGGGGCCGGTTCGACGCCTCTGTAGAATCTTCAGAAAACACGCGTCATTCTCCTTGTTAACAACAAGTTTACCGCGTCTTTTCCGGAGGCGTCAAGCCGACCGCCCCTCCGACCGGGCGTTTGTCGTTGTCTCA
>JBDGYW010001376.1:0-2108 GCA_039588935.1 Gemmatimonadota bacterium
ACACGGTGCGTGCCGAATTGCTGGATGGAATGACGGTTTTCGAGGAGACGGTCAATGTCAAGGCCGGCAAGCAGATCACGCTCGATCCGCCAAAGATCGGGTACGGCAAAATATCGGTTTATTTTCTCGGGGGCGTCGGGGAACTGTTGTTGAACGGGAACAAATTCAAGGAACAGCCGCCGTTTACGGGTGTCGTCGTCCCGGCATCGAAGTACACGGTGATGTGCCGCATGTTCCGCCAAGGGGATACGCGCGAGTTCAAGGTGGATGTCAAAGAGGGACAGGAAACAGTGATCGAGTACGAAGTCGGCAGCGAACCGGCGATTTCGCACCAGCAATACGATGGCTGATGAGCCAACGAACAATGACTCGGAGGTAAGAAGATGAGATCCACATTGTTTGGCAGGATGGTAAAGGCGGTGTCACCGTTCGTGGCCGTCTGCTTCTTGAGTTTGCAGCTGGCCGTCGTACTGCCACCGGCCGCTCACGCAGGTGCTGCGGACGATCTCAAGCAAATCGAATACAAGCACTACTTCCGGGGCAATTACACCAAGGCGATCGCCGAACTAAAGTCTTTTCTTGCCCGTGACAATCTTGCTCCCGAGGTCATCGTCGAGGCGCGTGAGTACCTGGCCGCCTCGCTGGTGATGACCGGCTCAACGGAAGAAGCAAAAGCGCAATACATGACGCTGCTCAACATGGACGCTTCGTACGCGGGGCCCGATCCAAGCGTTTTCAAATCCATCGTCGTCTCGACATACAACGAGGCGAAGGCGGAATATGCATCGGCCGTGATCCGAAACGTTCCGGACACCGCCCTGTCGGACGCCGCGGCCGGCTCGGCCGCGACCGAGCAGTTGGGGGGTAAGCCGTTCTACAAGAAGTGGTGGTTTTACGCAACGATGGGAGCGGTTCTGCTGCTCGTCGTGGGGGCGGCCGGTGGTGGTGGTGACGACGGTGGGGGCACAACCGAGAGCGGACGCATCGTTGTCGAGGTCGACGCCCCGTGAGGGTAATCGGAGGTCATCAAAGAATGTTTCGTAACATTGTCATCATATCAATTTGTCTGTGTCTGTTCGCGGTGTCGTGCTCGCTTCTCGACACGCCCGAAGTCGATAGCCAGGGCACTGTGGCTGTGCACTTTGTCCGCAGCAGCGGCTCGGCCTCAAAATCGATCTCGGGCCCTGTGTCCTCCGAACTCGCTCGAGCCATGGCGGTTACGGACTCCATCGTCTGCAAGGTGTTCCCGCCAGGCGGAAACACCCCCGAAGTTGTCAAAGGGATCGGGTTCCCCGGCAGCACCGATACCGTCGAAGTGACGCTCACGGTGATAGCGCAGCAGAACAAACGCGTCGCGGTCGAACTCTACCAGGTGGGTCAGCTCTTGCACTTTGGGGTCGACACCGATGTCGACGTAGTCGCCAACCAGGATACATATGTGTCGATCAGAACGAGTCCGTTCCAGGTGACCAACTTCACACGCAGCCTGCCAATCGTCGGTGAGAATGTTCCTTTCACGATGTCCTGGAACCGTGTTGCGGGCGGGACCTCGTACCGTCTCCAGGAAAGCTCGTCGCCCGATTTCTCCACCATCGATTGGCAGACCACCGTACCGGATACGTTTCTACCCACGACGATTCCCCAGGGTGAGTATTTTTTCCGGGTTCGGGCTGAGAACGCCTTTGCGGCAAGCGAGTTTGGGCCCACCCAGTTCATAAACGTCTATGGGGCACCGACAGTGACGAGTGTCGCGCCGTGGGAGGTTATGCGCGGTGTCACCGATACGGTTTGTGTATATGGTGACGACCTCAACTACCCGGGTACACAGGTGACCGTGTTTGGTCGCACGGGTAACGTGCTGGGGGCGTCCGAAGACAGCTTGTGCGTCGAGATTTTCTGTCCGTCTGGCTCGTGGCCGGACACGCTGGAAGTCACCAACGGGTTTGGCACCGGACGCAACATGCTCCGTGTCCAGACGATCGCGTATGTCATGGGGGATATCTTTACGGGTGATCTCACGAGCGCGATCGAGTACAAGAACATGATCGACAATTATGGTCCGGTGCTCGCCTATAGCTCCGTCGCCGTTTTGCCTTATTACTTCATCG
>JBDGYW010001377.1:0-2107 GCA_039588935.1 Gemmatimonadota bacterium
CATCGCTCCGCGCGGAAGGCTCTGCATGAGGCGTCCACGTGTTGCAACCAGAGCTAGGGCATCGTCGAGAGTGAAGACTCCACTCAGGCAGGCGGCGACGTACTCACCGATGCTGTGCCCGATCATTGCACTCGGACGAATTCCCCAGGACATCCATAGCATAGCTAATGCATACTCTATCGCGAACAGTGCCGGCTGCGTCACTGCGGTCATCGAGATCTGTTCTCTCGCCCATTCCGAGCGCCCCGCGTCAGGATACAACACCTCGCGCAGGTCGTAGCCCAGATGGTCCTGCAGACTGGCGGCGCACACGTCGAGCTGTTCACGGAACAGCGGCTCAGACTTGGACAACCCATGTCCCATCCCGACGTATTGAGATCCCTGTCCAGTGAACATGAAAGCGACTGCGGTGTCATTCGCGTCGCTCGCCTGAGTCACCAGCCCGTGATTCTGGGGCTGCTCGAGTTGCGCGACGGCATCCTCACGATTGCGGCAGATGACGCAGCGGCGCTTTCCAAACCGGCGGCGCCCCACTTGAAGCGTGTACGCTACGTCGGCCAGATTGAGGGCGGCTTCGTCTTTCAGATGGGCAGCCAAGTTGGAGGTGGCCCGGTCAAGCGCTGCATCGGTCTTGGCCGACAGCACCAGGAGGTGCGGCCGATGTGACTCGGCGGACGGCTCGGGGTTTGGGGCCTCCTCGAGGATAGCGTGGAAGTTGGTGCCGCCCAAGCCGAAGGAACTCACCCCCGCCCGGCGAGGGACTCCGTCAGATTGCCACTCTTTGAGTACTGTGTTCACGAAAAACGGGCTGCTGTCTAAATCGATCTGCGGATTTGGCCTCTCGAAATTGAGGCTAGGAGGCAACAGCCTGTGCTGAAGTGAAAGAACCGTCTTTATAACCCCAGCTGCAGCTGCGCCAGCATCGAGATGGCCGATGTTCGTCTTCACAGAGCCAATGGCGCAGTACTGTGCCTTGGCCGTGGTGTGACGAAACGCTTTAGTAAGCGCGGCAACCTCGATCGGGTCACCGAGTGTTGTGCCGGTGCCATGTGTCTCCACATAGCTGATTGAATCCGCCGTTAGTCCTGCCAATGCGTGAGCATCGGCAATCACTGCAGCTTGTCCAGACGTACTCGGCGCCGTGAACCCAACCTTCGCAGACCCATCATTGTTGATTGCCGTGGCGGCTACGACCGCTCTTATGCAGTCGCCGTCGTGGAGTGCATCCTCCAACCGTTTCAGCACAACAAACGCCGCCCCACTCCCGCGAATGGTGCCCTTGGCATCCGCATCGAAGGCTCGGCAGTGTCCGTCTGGCGACAGAATGCCTCCCTCCTCGTACCAGTATCCGCCCCTCGTCGGTACGTGTACGCGAGCGCCCCCCGCAAGCGCCATGTCGCACTCACCGACTAGCAGGCTCTGACACGCAAGGTGGATGGCCACGCCCGAAGTGGAACACGCAGTCTGGAGGTTGATACAAGGTCCACGGAGATTCAGTTTGTATGCAACACGCGTGGCCGGGAAGTCCTTTTCGCTTCCGATCATCACCTGATAGTCACCTGCAGAAGCGAGGAGATCCGGCTCCGAAGTGAGGATGTTGAGCACGTAAGTGTTGCGCGCGACGCCACCGAACACACCAATGAGACCGTTGTACGTTTCGGAGTCGTAACCCGCGTCCTCTAGGGCCCCCCAAGCGAGTTCGAGGAACATTCGATGCTGGGGATCCATGATCTGCGCCTCTTTGGGCAAATACCCGAAGAACTCGGCATCGAAACACTCAGCATCTTCCAATGGAGCGCCAGCGTTGACGTACCCTGGCTCGGAAATGAGGGACGGATCAACACCGGAGGCCGCCAGGTCACTCGGTGAGAACTCCACGGTTGATTCAACTCCGTCACGAAGGTTCCGCCAGAACTCCCGGATGTCGCTTGCTCCAGGGAAACGGCCCGCCAATCCAACGATTGCTATTCCATCTCGCATTGGGTGCGCTGCAGCCTCAGTCACTGACATGCTCCTCTGCTTCATCATTGCTGGTTTTCCCACGCTTCGCCTGGTTCCGCAGTTCACGTAGTCGCCGCTGACTGCCGCGCCTCTCCCGAAGGTCTGC
>JBDGYW010001378.1:0-2467 GCA_039588935.1 Gemmatimonadota bacterium
ACGGACGTGGGCGTGCGTTGGCGCAATCGCTTCGAGCACGTGTTGGTCGATGAGTACCAGGACACTTGCCACCTACAGCATGAGCTGACCATGCAGTTGGGCACGCGCGCGGCGCTGACGGTGGTGGGAGATTCCCAGCAGTCTATTTATAAATTCAGGGGAGCCAAACCGGAGAACGTGGAGCTGTTCCGAGAGGACGGTGACGTGGCGACGGTGATGCTCGACGTTAACTATCGATCGACCAAAGAGATCGTAGAATGCTGCGATCGGCTCATCGCCAATAACCCCAAGGTCGCGGGCCGTACGGCGATGCGGTCTGCGCGCGGTGCTGGGCTGCAGCCAGAGATCAAGTATCTGGCGACGCACGAGGACGAGGCGCAGGCTATCGTGGAGGCAGTGCAAGAGCGTCACGCCAACGGGATGCCGTACGGTGAGATGGCGGTGCTCGTGCGGATGCATGCGCTGGCGAATATCGTGGCTGAGCGACTGCGGGGGGCGTACATCCCGTACAGCGAGCCGGGTACGGGTTTTTACCAACGCGCTGTGGTCAAGGACGTGCTGGCGCATCTGCGTTTGGTGACCAACCCGGACGCGGAAACCGATCTGGACCGCATCGTCAACAAGCCTGCGCGAAGCATCGGCAAAAAGGCTAAGCAGATCTTGGCAGAGACGTCGCGCGATCTGCAGTGCTCGTCGTACCGTGCCATCGAGCAGGCTGTGCGGCGACCGGGTATGCCCAAGGCCGGGCGAGCGTCGCTGTGGTCGTTTCGAGCAATGTTCGAGACGGCTCGCGAGCAGCTGCGAGCTGGTAGCGCTTCGAAGGTCATACGTGCCCTACTTGGCAGCTCGCGCTACTTGGCGATGTTGGATGCGAAAGTGAAGGGTGCCGATGGTGGGCCGCGCGAGACGGAGAAGGCGGATGAGCGCGTGGCGAACGCCTACGAGATTTTGGCATCGCTCGAACGATACGAGCGCGACCACAGTGGGACCTCGGAGGAAGCGTTGGCGGGCTACCTGCAACAGGTGGCGCTCATGAGTGAGCAGGACGGGCTGAAGACGGATCGCGTCGCGCTGCTGACGTGCCATGCCGCCAAGGGGTTACAGTTTCGGTTCGTCTGGATGCTCGGAGTTGAAAACGGCATCTTGCCTTCGGGGCATGCGGGCGCACCGGAAGATGTGCAAGAGGAGCGAAGACTGTGCTACGTGGCTTGCTCACGAGCCAAGGACGATCTCGTGCTCAGCCACGTGGCCGAACGGTTGCTCTACGGCCGCTACGCGAGCTTCCCCCCGAGCAGGTTTCTGCAGGAGCTGCTGATTCCATGTGCGTCGAGTAAGCAGTGGGCGTTCAGCGGTAACTCGACACGTCCTGCGCGCGGCAACGTCGTGCGCGGTCCTTGGTAATCAGTGCCAAATTGCGGTAGGGTGGAGGGGTGGAGTCGCTCTTTCTACAGATAGGCCTGCAGTTCGGGTTACCCGGCGTCGTGATCATGATGCTGTTCTTGTGGATCCGACGTCAGGAGAAGCGTCTCGCGGCGCTGCAGAAGGATTTTCAAGGCGAGTGTGCGGCACGGGTAGCGGACGCCAAAAGCTACACGAAGTCGACCGTCGATCTGCAGCAGTCGGTGTTCAAGGCCGTGGAGGCCATGACCAATAAACTGACGCAGGACAAGCGCCACGAAAAAAGCATGCGGGAGCTCATCGATGCGTTGATGGGCGAGGGGAAAACAGTGCCAACCGCGGCGCCTCCGCTACTGGCGCCGGTGGACGGGGACGATGGCCCAGGATAGAAGCAACGGGAGACCGCAGAGCGATGAACATCCAGCCGTGGTCGAGTACCACCGCGTACTGGCCGAGGCGGAGGGCGAAGCGGCCAAGCTGGCCCACAAGCTCGTGCGGGAGCGGGTGCAGCGAGAGGCCTCCGAGGTGCAGCAACATCGTGACGAGAATCACGAGCGCTTGAGCGAGCTACTCGAATGGCTGAACGGTGACGAAGAACGCGCAACCGGGTGAGATCGTCGGCGACGATGGCATCGAGCAGGTGGCCATCAAGCTAGCGTGCCTCCTGCACTGTCTATTGCAGCTGGGATTCTCCAAAGAGGCAGTGGGANAGTGGGAGTCTCACACGTCGGCGGCTTCGTGGGCGCGGTGTTGGTGCGCGGCGAATCGAAGATGTTCATGCCCATCGCCGAGCTCGACTGCGACTCTGAGAGCGCCAACGAGCTGCTGGCGCGGGAGCTGGCCGCCTTGGGCGACGAGGCTGTCAAGCGGCACTTGGATAGCAGCTTTTGCGAAGTGGTCCGCGATGAGCTTTTGGCTGCGCTCAAGGCGGAAGGGGTCGCGTTGCCGGGTGAGCTGAACTGATCGTCACGGCCCTCTCGCGGACGCCCCGATCTTCTCGTCGCCTTGGATGACGTCGTCGGTGGGTTCCATCAGCCGCGCCACGACGACGGCCGCCGCGAGAACGACT
>JBDGYW010001379.1:0-2105 GCA_039588935.1 Gemmatimonadota bacterium
GGGAGCCATGATGGAGGACGGACTGCAATTCGACGTGCCGTGGGCTGACATCAAGACACGGCTACAGGAACGCTCCGAGGCGGCGTTCAACGTCGCGCAAGCCCAAGGGCAGGACGGCAAGGATCCGTGTCACGAGGGCATCCGTGTCGCCGCCGAACGGGACGCCACCCTGTTCGGGCTACTGTCCAAGTACGCGCCCGAGAGCGGAACGGCTGTAATGAACCGGCAGCAGATCGCCGACCTGTTCATGGCGCAGCCGTTCTATGCCCAGCGGGCGGTAAGCCCGATGGAGGACGTCGCCGAAGCGAGTTGGTGAGCCATGACCGAACAACAGATGTGGCTCAAGATCGCGGAAGCGTTCGACCAGTACGCCCAAGGGGCACCCGTGTCTGAGTTGACTAGCCTTGGACTCTGTTACGCACTGACCGTGCTTCAAGGGCGAAGGGGTGACACGGTTTGGTACTGTTCGGATGCACACGAGAAGATTGGACGGATTAAGGCTATCTGTTCGTCTGACTGGGGAGCCTACAATCGCCGCAACGCTGCGTTCCGCGCCACGGTGGCTGGCTTCCTGGCGGCGGGGATGAACCCATGAGTAGGTTGGCGGGTGGCTCGCTGCGATCTAGGCACTTCGGCCTAGCGCGGACATAGACGGTGGCCCTAGTGAGCCACCCGCCGTTGGGGGCAGACATGAGAGCGACGACAACGCCCTATCGGGGGCTACGGCAACTATGGAGTGACACCATGAGTAAAGCAACACGAATTCCACCGATGATCGTGTGCCCGTACTGCGGGCCGCAAACCGTCAGTTACGCCGGGCGGGTGCTGTCTATCCCGTGTGCTGAATGCACCAACTTGATTCACGAGCACTCTGGCGGCACCATGACCTCGGCGCCCGTGCGGATGTTCAAGCGTAGCGACGATGAAGCGCCGGAACCAGCTGCGGAGTAAAGGTGGGCGCCGCTTCAAACACAGCATCCGTGACCCGGAACATCTGGCACGGGTAGCTGGTGGCGGTTGCCATGTATCCAATACGGAGTGTTGGGGACCAGTGGACCCGCACCATGAACCGCCGCTATCTCAAGGCGGCGACGATCACCACGTCGTCGGGCTGTGCCGCTGCCATCATATGCTCCGGGGCAAGCTGAACCTCAAGCGGTTCAACCTACGCTACGGTGTGGACCTTGAGGCCGCAGCGATCGAAGCATACGAGGGGGAACCGTTCGTGAGGGTGGCACCATGACCGACACCGACAAGCTCGCGGCGCTGCTGCGGGAGGCGCTAGACATACTGCACGTTTTCGGCGGTGGCCCCGACCCGATGCATTGTGAACATGAGTTCTGTGTGCGTGTCCGTGCCCTGCTTGACGAAGCCATCCCCATCGAGCCGTCCGAAGCGGCGATAGAGTATTGCGCTCGGCGGGCCTTCGGTCGCGCTGGTGAGACCACGGCTTCGTGGGAACGACAGTCTGAGGTCGTCAAGGAAGTTTGGCGCGGGTACGTTCGTGAAGTGCTAGACGACATCGCCGCCTACCGCGCACAGTTCACCCAGGAGACGGACCATGAGTAGTAGACCACACTGGTTGCCCTACGCCGAGTGGACGCGCAAGATGAAGCGTGCGGGGACGGTGGTGCGGATCCACGTTGGTCGTGTACGCCGTGAAAGGAACCGCAACGTCAGTGAGGGTAGCGTCACGATGGAGATCCCCGACCCCGACCGACAGGTGTTCGAGCGGGCGGTTCGGGCAGCCTTCAACGTTGAAAGGGGCACCGATGAATCTCCCACCGAATGACTACGAACTCGAGGAACGCCAGTGGCGTGGCTCCGAGGACGACAACGGGCCGGCGGTGATCGGCTGGCTGTTCTTCGCGGCGGTCGTGTGGGCGCTGGCGGCCGTCCTGATCGTGTGGCTGTGGTGACGCTCAGTAACGAACGGAGCGTAACGGTGACGCGTAGTAACGGCGTTGCGTCACGCCGACACGCGTATTACTGTAGCGGCGTCACGTTTTAAGTGGGGTTCTCATGCCATTCGTCAAGCTAGACTGCGGGATCCTCGATTCGACCCTGTGGCTGGACCGGGACGCCCGCACGCTGTTCATCACCGC
>JBDGYW010001380.1:0-2102 GCA_039588935.1 Gemmatimonadota bacterium
GCACCTTGTCGTCGAGCTCCTGAAGAAGCGGCCCGACGCCGCCGAAGTCCATCCATTCGATATTCCACAGATACCTCTCGTACAATCGGCGCCCCATCGAAGTGTCCGGAAGCCAGGGCGGGAGCACCATGTCTTCGCGCACCGGGTCCTTCGGCTCCCAATGTTGCCCTTCGTGGGTTCCTCCCCAGTTTCTCTCGAAAAAGAACGAGGTGTCCGCGGTCGGACGGCCGTCGTAGTGCGCGGAGTCGCCGAACGCGTTCCACCTGGTCGGATCACCCATCCCGTGCCCGTCGAGGCCCTGGTAATCCATCTTTTTCTGGTTCGCAGTGTAGTACCCGGCTTCGCGGAAGTAGTCCGGCAGAATCCTGATCGTGGGATCCTCAATCACCTCGCACCGCTGATGCTGCGTGCCGATCGACGTGTGGAACATGCCCGTTATGAGTGATGTACGGTTGGGTGCGCATGAGGTGCCGGGCCCACCGAAATTCACGAAACGCACGCCTTCCTCGGCCAACCGGTCGATATTGGGAGTCCACATGAAATCACAGCCGTAGCAGCCGAGCTGCGGGCCCATGTCTTCGGCGTCTATCCAGAGGAAATTCGGCCGCGAGTCATCGCTGCTTCTGGCAAAAGTCACTTTTGGCGCGGCAATCGCCGCTCCTGCACCGGCCACTGCACCCATGAAACGTCTACGAGACCATCCTGTTCGGCCTGTTGGCCTGTCGGCGAAAACCATGAATCCCCCCTGTGTGGTAGCCATGGAGCCTGGGATGCCCCCTCATCTCACCCCGGATGGGGGACCACCTGTAATGATAGGGGGCATGAGTTCACAATGGCCGTGTTTACACTTTTTCGGTGTCGCCCAGTGATGTAGCACGCGTCGGCCCCTGTGTTTGCCGCAAGGCTTGAAAGATGTAGAGTGTGCCGTTGTCGGGGTACCACATGAACCGGGTCACCGGATCGTCATCCGAATCCGTTGAATGTCTGCTGCTTCCCGGCGTGGACCGTTATGGTGACCGGCTCGGCCGCGAACAGCCCGGCAACCCTCGCGGCCAACACGAGACAGCCGGCGATAAGCGATACTCGCGAGCGCATTTTCCCCTCCCCGTATGTGTTTGTCAGCCTCCTGCGTCTGTGGCGCGGAGGCTACCACGGGAATAATGCGACCGGAGGACTTGAGCTGCGGTGCAGAAGCCAGCAGTTGTGGTGTTGTACGATTGAAATATGCGAGTTGCGCTCCTACGGCTCCGTCACCAGGACTGCCGCTTTGATCGGAGAGCGGCCTGGGCCTGACAGGCGCAGGGCCACCCCGCGTCGCACATGCCGGCCATTGAGCGTGTATATGTTGTTGGCCGGAGTGCTCCGCGGGCCATCATGCCGTGTTTGATGTGTATGCGAGCGGTTCGCCACGCTCGAAGTGTCACAACCTTCAGCGGCGAATACGTTATGGTTCCCGCCCTCATCGCTGCAGTTCTCCAGTGCGGGCATGGCCCCGCTGCAGCGCCAGTCGCAGTTGGCGATTGCCGCGTTTCGGATTATGAACGGCTTGACTGCTTCCGGCTGGTCGGGATACTCGAGGCGCTCGTTGCGAAAGATCACCTGCCACGGCTCTGAAGGCGCAAGGTCGAGCGTGCCGGCCTGGTTGTAGAGGAACCCTCCGTCGGTCCACCACGGATCGTCGATCAATTCCAGCCTGCACCCGCCAAGCCCTGTCACCGGTCCGCGCCAGATGACGTAGGCTATCTTGATATCGTTTCCGCCGAGATCCAGCACGCAGTCGCCGTAGAGGGCCTTCATGTACAGGCGGTTGCCGTTGGGGGCGATCCTCAGGCTGTCTCCCGTGGTCTCTTTCACTATTGCCGGCAGACGAATGTCGGGCCCTTCGGGCGGGATCACGGTCTGATTGCCTGAGCGAATCAGCTTGAGGTGTCCGCCCCAGATATCCCAGGTCTCACCAACGTGCGTTTCAGTCACCTGTGACAAATCGACAACAGCGCCGCCAACATTGAAGTCCTGATGATGTTCGAACTCAAAGACCATCACGCCCGCGAGCACAAGGTCGCCTGTCAGCGTAGCCGGCGACACGAGCCATGTCTCGCCCT
>JBDGYW010001381.1:0-2101 GCA_039588935.1 Gemmatimonadota bacterium
CGGCGTCGACCGCTCGAGATTGATATCGAACTCCACCTGCTGGCCGGGCATGGACGTCAGGGTATCGGTGTGCAGCGTGTGGATGTCCCCCCACTCCGTGTAGACATACGAGAAGGTCCATGGGTCGACCACCGAGTCGGTGGGGATCTGAGGGGCACGCACCCATAGGAAGTGTGAAATCCCCGGCTCCAGCGCTCCGATCACGAACTCCCCGGCTCGGTTTGTGAGGACGGTTCTGATCCTCGCGGGTTCCCGGTTCATCTCCGTCAGTTGCACCGTGGCCGAGTCAATCGGCCCGTCGCCGCAACGAGTCTCGGTAAGGGTGCCACTCACCATCGCCGTTTCCGGGTCATAGCGAAGCAGGCAATATTCCGGGACCGGCGCCCCATCGCTTTGGAACTCGCAGTCTTCGTACGGAATGACCTTCGTGAGAACGCCTCCGAGGAAACCCACCGCATTCGCTACGCTGGATGTCAAGCCCGATTCGCCAAGTGCGCCTGCTGAGTACCCGCCGGTCGGCCACGCCGCCTCCGATCCCACGATCCACAGTTCCCGGTTCGCGACCCACAGCAAGCCGCAGTGATCGGCGTTTTCGATCCGCGGCTTCGTGATCGCGATCAGGTGAGTCTCGTCTTCGGACGAGCGCCCTGCGTACCGCAGCCTGCTCACAATCGGATCGCAACTGTCGTAGTATTGGGTCGCCGCCGTGAGGAACGGCACGTGCTTCACTCCGATAATCCGTAGCTCGTCGGTTCCCCACCGACCGGGGGCCTGATTGATCGCCACCTCGACCTCAAAGTCGTGAGGAATCTCCACGACCGCTTCCACCGGCTCCTCGCCCTCTCGCCACGCCGAGAACCGGTAGGCGGCCCCGGGCTCGATATCCTCCACCGTCCAGAAGTTGTGGACGTACGCGCCCTCGGAACCGATGTCCGGGTCCGGATCGGACGAGAACCTGAAGAGAGAATCCCGCAGCTCGAAAATCCGGCCCGTCCCAAGGTGCTCGAGGGTCACCGTTGTTCCGAGCGCGTCCTGCGAGGTCACCTTCAGAGGACGGATGGGCATGACCCGAACCCACTGCGTATCCGCCGAGGCATCGAGGTAGCCGAACACCGAGAAGGCGAGCTCACCTGGCGCGACCGGGTCGAAGCTCTCGTCACAGGCCGCCACCACCGTCGCCACGCAGAGACACGCCGCAAGAGAAGATGAACGGGCCCCGCAGAGCGCGCGAAGGTTGCGAGTGTGTGACGAACCGTCAAACATATCTGCCCCGTCCGGATAGGAATCCCATTCCACCGCTGGCAAGTATGCACGGCGGGATTGGAGCTGTCCAGCAGTTCGGCTGAGCCTCGCGAGGTCCTGCTAACGAGTCGATCACCCAGAAAGCGCACCGTTCGCTTCACATCAGGGGGGATTAACAGAACTCGGAGCGTTGCACGCGAGCGCAGCAGGTGTTCGAGGACGCGGTCGATGACTTTGGGCTCGGTCATGAGGGTAACGATGCACATTGTCGCTTAGTGGCCATAGACGGAGCGGCTCTTAGACGACGCTCGGCGTAGCCGTGCGCCGAGGCTCCGCTTGCTGAACAAAGCCCGCTGCCGCTCCCATGTGCCGCCCGCTTCCAGGTGGAAGCGGGTATGGTGGGGAGTAGCAACGTCAGCGACGGTACCGGATTTACACGGACAGGCGCGGTTCTATGCGCAGAGGGATGCGCTCAGGTTAAGAGTGCCCTCAGCCACAGCGGAAGACCGACAACGAGCAATCGGTCGGTCTCGATCCCCAAGCCGCCTACCAGCGCTTCGCCTTCTCGGGCTCGAGCGTGCGCAGATTGAGCCCGCGCTCGAATGCGCCGATGCGGTAGAGGCAAACCTCGCGGACAGACGAGGGGTGGTGCAGCACCTCGGAGAGCGACTGCGTACCCACGCCCCAAACTCCACCGCCCCGCACGATTACCACCTTGTAGTCGTGAAGCAGTTTGACCATGGTAGCGATGTCCACCTTGGATGGCACGACGGGCACCACGAGGTAGAGGAAGCTCCCCTCAGCATCGATGGGCACGATACGCTCGTCCGGTTCCTCTTCACCGGGGTAGACGAAGTTC
>JBDGYW010001382.1:0-2100 GCA_039588935.1 Gemmatimonadota bacterium
GGCTCACCCATCGTCCAGACGCCGTCCTGGTCGAGGTCGTCGAACACCTTCCCGCGTATCTCACCGACGGGTGACCCGGACCGATCACCAAAGTTGACAAGAACGGCCTCACCGGACGACACCGATGTGGACACGAGGTTTGGGGTGGTCGATGTGTAACCGGCGGGGTCCTTCTCCTTGACAGCGTAGGCACCGGGGGTCACCGGAATGTAGTAGAAACCGAGACTGTTGGTAGTGGTCGTGCGATTGACTCCAACCAGTTGAACCTCGATGTTGGGTAGTCCCGTCTCGCCGGCGTCGACCACGCCATCGCTGTTCAGGTCGTGAAAGACCCGGCCATAGATGACGGAATTCGAACGCGAGGAGTTACGGACGTAAACCTCGGATCTGACGGCGACCGACAGAAAACCGCCCGTATCCTCATGCTTGCTGCTGTGCTTGTCGGATTCGGCGATAACCGTAACCTGAACCTTGCGGATACGAGACAACTGCGCATCGGGCATCGCTACGAGCGCGGCGATCTCGCCGTCGTCGAGATTCCCATCTTCGGGTGAATCGTCACCCCAGAGCTTCACGGCAGTCGCCGCGTCATCATCGTGGTCGTAGTAGTACTTGAAGAGTGGTTCCGGCTCTGTGCCATCGGGGTAGCCGCCCGGTCCTCTGAGAAGCGCGAGATTTGCGGTCCGCACCTCGTTTGTCGTGGTCCCATCGGATCCGTATGTAGTTCTTTTCAGGACATAGAGATTCGGATTCGGGCCGTCCTCGACCACATCATCCCCGTGGTCGCTCGAGGACACCGCGCCATCGAGGTTCGAATCCATCGTCAGAACGATGGTTTCGGCCGGTGACGTAAAATCTCTGGGTGGTGCATAGATGGTCGCACCGGAGGCGGGCACCGTGTTGGGTGAAAACGATCGATCGATCGCCAGTAGAGCCGCTGCACCGGCAACGGTCTGACCGTTGTCCATGTCGGCATTGAACGCGACCTGGTACGGCGCCGCGTGGACGATAAACCGTTGTCCGCGGACATAATCGGTTCCGGTCCCGGCGTGGCGCAGATGTTCGGTCAGATAATCGGTCGCGATTCTCGCGTTCTGCTGCGCGTCTGTGTACTGGTGCGTCTTTGATGCATTCTTCTGAAACAGCATGAAAATACCGCTAAACGCGAGCAAGATCACGCCTGTTAGCATCAGAACAACAACCATTTCCACGAGCGTGAAACCGTTTGGCTTCGACTTTCTGAAAAACATGCGAATCACCGCCTCGAAGTGACGTACGTCTGAAGTGTTACCGAGCTGTCTGTACTCGAGGTTGGAAAACTAACCCTCACGCTTACTTTCTTCATTCCCACTACCGGATCGTCGTCCGTTACCGACCACGACCTTCTGAAATGAGTGTCAATCGGGTTTTCGGGATCACTATGAGTCCCCGCGTTCAAGTCTGCATCGGACAAGGGGACTCCCATCAACGCCTCGACTTTTTCCTGCGCCAGATTGGTGGCCTTTGTAATATTACGCCCCCGCGTCGCCGCGAAGTTGCTGCTTGGCAAAACACGCATGACGACGCTCAAACCAAGCGTGAATACAAGGATCGCGATCATGATCTCCACCAGACCGGCTCCTTTTTGGCAGCGCACGAGTTTTTGTCGCAAGCTAGTCAACACGTACATTCCCCGTCCCTCCGAAAATATTGATCGTCAGTGTTCGCGACGAATTGTTCGTAACGGTTATTGCTCCGCTTTCCTGCGCATTGCCCCGCGGTTCGAAAGTGATTTTGGCGGTCGGTAGCGTGTGCCCACTGATCAACACACCCTCGGCGATTTCATGGGTAGCGCTTTGATACTCGGCTGCGTTTTTCGTGCCGTCACCGTTATCGTCTTCAAAATAGAAGTACTCCTGGTTCGTCGTATCGAACTCGAATACTGCATTGATGTTCTTGTTGATAGCAGCGCTGCGGGCGGTGCGCATCGTGGTCGCCATCTGATCTGCTTCCCCAACGAGCCTCCACGTCCGCTGAAACCGGCCGAACGCGGGGATGGAAAGAACCAGGAACAAACCGAACAACGATATCACCACCATCAGCTCAACAAGGCTGAAACCT
>JBDGYW010001383.1:0-2094 GCA_039588935.1 Gemmatimonadota bacterium
CATCAAGCCCGAGAACATCCTGGTACACGATGGGCAGCCGGTGGTTGCGGATTTTGGAATTTCACTCGCGGTCAAGGCGGCAGGTGGTGCGCGACTCACTGAAACCGGCCTGTCGCTCGGCACGCCGCAATACATGAGCCCCGAGCAGGCGACTGCGGACCGAGAACTCACCGCGCGAAGCGATGTGTATTCCTTGGGTGCGCTGGTGTACGAGATGTTGGTCGGCGAGCCGCCGTTCACCGGTGCGACGGGGCAGGCGGTGATTGCCAAGATCGTGACGGACCGGCCGCGACCGGTGCGGGAACTGCGGGACACCGTACCGCCGAGTACTGAGGCGGCGGTGTTGACAGCGCTGGCCAAGTTACCCGCCGATCGGTTCGACTCGGCAGGCGCTTTCGCCAAGGGGCTGACGGACGCGAGCGCGTTGCCGGTAGCCGCCACGGCCGTCCATGCCTCGGCGAGGTCAGCGGGTAGCCGGACGTCGTTGGTGTCCTTGGCCGGATGGGGTGCGGCCGCGCTCGTGGCGGTTGCCTGGATGATCTGGCCGTCTTCCGTCCCGGGTCCAGAGAAAATCATTACCACCATTCCAGCGCCTCCCGGGCACCAGTTCGGGGGTCGCGCGTCGCTTGCTCTGTCTCCGGATGGTTCGCGCTTGGCGTTCGCGGCAATCTCGGACGCTGGCTCCCAACAGCTTTGGTTGCGATCGCTGGACACACTGCAATCCGTGCCGCTGGCCAACACCGAAGGCGGCAATTGGCCGTTTTGGTCACCGGACGGTCAGACGCTCGGTTTCTTCGCGAACGGTCGGCTCTGGAGGCTGGATGTGGAGGTGGGAGCCCCAAGAGATTTGTGCGTGGCCCCAGGTGGCCGTGGCGCAGCCTGGAGCACCTCCGGTGACATCGTGTATTCATCCCGTGGAGATCTCTGGCGCGTTTCCGCTGACGGCGGCGACTGCACACTCCTGTATGCCGACACCGGCGGGGTGGACATTCTCACACCCACCTTTCTTCCGGATGGGAACCACTTCCTTTTGACGGGTCAAGATTTCATTGACGGCGGGGTTGGCACCGTCATGCTCGGGAGTCTCGACGGAGACACGCTGCAAACTATCGAATCCGGGGTGCGTGACCCCAGGTTCGTTCCGCCAAACCGTGTGCTTTACGGGTATAACCAAAGCCAAACGACTCCGGTGACTCAGATCTTTTCAGCCACCATGAACATGCGCACGCTCAAACCGGCGGACGATCTCACCGTCGTTGCATCGGCGATTCTCGCCAATGCAGGCGTCCTGTCATATACAGTCTCCCAGAGCGGCACGCTTGCATACCTGACCCAAGTCTCCGAGGCACCACCCCACGAGTTCGATCGAGCCGGTCAACCGGTGGCAGACATCCGCGATGAACCGCTTGGGGTCTGGAGCTGGGACGTGGGACGGGAACACCTGTGGCTTTTTCTGGCAAACGAGTCCCGCGGGCTCTATCGATACGATTGGGGGACAGGAGCCGCACCGGATCCACTCAACACCCAGGGCGTGTTTCCGGTCGCCGGCCCTGGAGATACCCTCGTGGCATTTCTAAACTGGGTGCTGGGAACGCCAGGGTGCAGTGTTGGGATACTCAACATCAATCGGGGACAGGTTGATACAATCATTTCCGGTCCGCCCTGCCCATACCCCACGGATTGGTCACCAGATGGAGGGAAGTTGTTGTTGTCCGATGCAGCCTCGTGGGTCAACGCCGGTGTACGTACTCCAGCCATTTGGGCGTATTCCTTCGCCGAGGACTCACTGCAACCGATCGTGCAAGAGTCCGATGCGTCGGCACTGCAGGGGACCTATTCGCCGGACGGACGGTGGATCGCGTTCACGAGTAACCGATCCGCGGGGCGTTTCGAGGTATATGTGCAATCGCGGAACCGATCTTCACGGCCGGTTCAGATTTCCCAAACCGGTGGTGCGTCGCCGCGTTGGCGAAGGGACAGCCGCGAACTCTATTTCATCAATCCGGAAGGCAGGGTGTACGCGGCCCAAATACCTGGCGGCAGCCCTCCCACTCCTCTCTTCACTGTTCGTGGTTGGACAGGAGTGGACTACAG
>JBDGYW010001384.1:0-3754 GCA_039588935.1 Gemmatimonadota bacterium
CCTTGTGGTTGCAGTTGCGGGCTGCTAGGGGCTCCAGGTTCGGGTTCTGCGTATACCGTCCCGCGCTCTTCAGCCGGAGCAGGCTGCTGCGGTAGAGATTGAATGACCGGTACTGAGGCTCGTCGTGCCAAGCAATCGTGTTGGCGTCCAGCAGGGCGATCACGAACAGTCCGTCATCGAAATCGCAAAGATCTCCCTCGCCATCGATGTCGGCATCAGCCTGAGCGGGGTTGTAGGTCAGGGGGCAGTTATCGCCAGACTCGCAGGTGCCGTCGCCATCAGCGTCATTTGCCACATCCAGCGGGCAGGGGTCGCACACGTCGCCCAAGCCATCACTATCAGTGTCATCCTGCAGCGTGTTGAACTCGGTGGGGCAATTGTCGCACAAATCTCCGCGCTGATCGCCGTCCAGATCGGCTTGATCAGAGTTGGGAATAGTCAGGCAGTTGTCACAGGAGTTACCCACACCGTCTGTATCGATGTCATCTTGAGCTGGGTTGAAGGCGAAGCGGCAGTTATCGCAGGCGTTTGGGATGGTATCTCCGTCAGAATCGAAGCCGTCGGAATCGTCGTCGATAAGACCGTTGCAGTTATCGTCGATGGAGTTGCACAGCTCAGTGACACTGGGGTTAATCGCGGGGTCAGAGTCGTCGCACTCCGAGCAGACCGAAAATCCATCCAGGTCATTGTCAATACAGTTACAGCTGATACGAGTGAAAAAGATTTCGAAGGAGCCATCTCTCACGTCTTGCCACGCGAGACCATACTCGGACCCATTCCAGACCAGGCTAGCCTCATCGGATTCTGCCAATTGATCTGTAATAAGGATATCGGACGTGAGCTTTAAGCCATCACTAGAAACTCGCGCGAAGTAGATCTCGATTTGTCCGCCTTCGCGCTTAGACCAAGCAACACCATACTCCTCGCCGGTCCATGCCAAGCTTGGCTTGTCCGAGCTACTAACAGTATCCGTGAGTTCTTGTTGCACTATTAGTTCGGTTCCGTCCTCGTTGAGAATGGTAAACCAAATCTGTGCACCACCTGTCCGCGGATCCATCCACGCTAGACCATAGTCACCGTCACTCCATGCCAGACTCGCATAACGTGATGAATAGGGGTAATGGTCTGTAATGCGGACCTCGTCGCCTATCTTTACACCAGATGCATCAAGGGCGGCGAAGTAGATTTCTCTGCTTCCACTCCGGGCATCATTCCAGGCGAGACCATACTGCGAACCTGTCCAGGCTAGGCTTGGAAGCTCAGCTTCTCCAAGTACATTTGTGAGGCGGTTCTCTGTACCAATCTTCACGCCCGCGGCGTCGATCCCAACGAAATACATTTCCCAGTCTGTATTGCGAGCGTCGCCCCACGCGAGTCCGTACGCCGCTCCATTCCATGCGAGTGACGGAGTGATCGACCACTCAAGGGCATTCGTGACACGCACCTCAGAGCCGATTGTCTGGCCAGATGAATCTAGTCGGGCAAAGTAGATTTCATTAGAAGGCATGGGAAAGTCGTCTCTGTCACGGTCATCCTCCCACGAAATCCCATACTCCCTCCCTGTCCATACTATGGAAGGGGTGCGCGATTCGGCGGGATCGTCGGTGATTCGCATTTCACCGCCAAGCGTCGTGCCAGAGGGGTCAAGGCGAACGAAATAAATCTCTTGATTGCCATCGCGCAGGTCGTACCAGGCGATACCGTATTCTGAGCCTGTCCACACAAGTGCTGGACGCATTGAATGGTTACTTGAGGTGGTTATCCTGGTGATCGGCTGCAACTCAAGTAGGTCACAGGTTAGATCGCACCCCGGATCGTTATCGATCTGCCCATCGCAATCGTTGTCGTACCCGTTGCACAGCTCTGCTGCGCCGGGGAAGGAGGCACCGTCAGCGTCGTTGCAGTCAACCGGCCAGTTGAACCCATCGCCATCGCAATCGGTGCATTGGGCGTAGAGAGGGATCGCGAGTACGAGTGCCAACAGTACTATGACTGCCAGACGCCCCATCGATCTAGCCTCAGCTGAAAGGAAGAGCTTACAGGATAGTCTATCGGTCGTGGCCATGAAGCGTCAAGGCTGGAAAGCGCTGTGCCTCGCCACGAGGTAGTAGCGGGGTGATCCGAGCGGTGGGTCGTCTCGTAGGGCTACGAGCAATCGTTGCCTGACGCAGCTATCTCAGCGTCTCGCAAACCTATCTGCGACGCTCCACCCGTATCGTACGTCCCGCTCCCACCGCAGTTCGCCCCGCGCACCAGGAACCAGAAGGCTTCACCAAGCGCCGGATCAATGCTTGCTGTGCACTGCTCTGTCGTGTTGTTGTCGTCCACGCACGTCTGTGTGGATGAACTGAAATCACCGCCACTGCTTCTCAGCATGCCAACGTCGCCGCCCACGATGTCGTACCCAGTCGCGTCTCCAAGCACCGACCACGATAGGTCCGTGTCGCTGCCGGAAGTGGCCAAGGAGAGATCAGGCGATCCACCTGGCACTCCTGGCGGCGAAACGCAATCCCAGCTTGTTTTCACTGTGAACGGAAATGGCCCTGTGGATGCGAAGGTAATCCACCCAATGTTCTCTCCCCAGGCTCTGCCACCGAAGTCTCCCGTTGTCATGTCGATAATGACCCCGGCAGTTAACGGGGCGAAGTTGATCCAGCCCACATTCTCGGCCCAGGCCAGACCTGATAGGACGCCACTCCCGTCGTTCGTGACGCCGTAGCTGGCGACTCCGCAGGTTAGGGTGTTCTTGCATGACATACTGATCCAGCCGATGTTCTCACCCCACATCCAGCCGGTCAGCTCGAAATCCTCTACCAGAACACCAGGGCCACTGTCTCCAGACGGCTCCGCGTTGATCCAACCGACGTTCTCGGCGTAGGCGTACTGCGAGCCGTCGGCGGCGGGATCGATGTTCTCGGCAGTAGCCAGCCGTGCTGACATCAGACAGAGCGCCATCGTAACGACAGAGAAACAAACACCTAGGCGTCTCATTGTCCACCCCGGACTGGCCAAACGTAGTAGGGAAAGGTGGTCGTCTTGTTTTCTACCCCGATGCCGCCGCCGCCCAGGCCCACCACCCAGGCGTTACTCATGTTGCCCATGCGGGTCGTGGACGACCAATAGCCCGTGGCCAGCACCCCGGAAAACCAATCACCTGGCGGGAGTGCTGGAGTGATTTGGCCGTAATCGATCAGGCTGTGCAACTCCCTGACGTTCGGCAGACGCCAGTCCCCGGCTACCGAACCGTCCTGCAAGTCAGGGTCACAGGAATCTGAGGCGCTCGCCAGGTTGTTCGCGTCTGATAGTGCATCGCTCCAATTCCTTTGGCCGAAGCAGTTTGCGTCCTTCAACCAGATCAACCTCGTCAGTTTGTCGGTCACCGTACCGTCGAGGTTGTCAGTGAACCTCGGCACCACCGAAGCACCCATCTGGTACTCACCGTCCTGGCCCGTTCCGGTGCAAGGGATGATTGGGGTTCCAGATTGGTCCCAGCAACCTGTCTGGCCGGTCTTCGGCACTCCGTATGGGCCTCCCGTGCAGCAGCCGTCCAACTTGTCGTAGATCACCTGCAGCGTGACCATGGTTGGTTCCGGCGGCCCCGGCGGGTCAAGATCACCCGCACGCACAATGAGGTATCCTGCAGTTGCCGCGAGAAGCAGCGCAATTCCTGTCAACAGTCTCTTCATCGCATTTCCTCCTCTTTCGCTTCCGACGAGACTGGCTGATCCAAGTGCCGTCCTGTCGCTAGGCGTCG
>JBDGYW010001384.1:3802-4593 GCA_039588935.1 Gemmatimonadota bacterium
CGTCGCCGTTCGGTTTCGTTGCGGAGGACGTTCGCATTCGGGCAGCGTCGCTCTGAAGGGGATTTCATTACCTGCGAGCCAGCATGTTTTTCACAGCGCATTTGTGAATGGCTATTGGTGTCAGTGTCGTCAGCGGTCGAACCGCTCATGGGATCTCTTCAGGCGGCGCACAGCAGGTCACCGGGTTGACGGAACTGCAGACTGGGTCGAAGAAACCTCCACCGGAGACCGCCAGGCCTCTCCCGGTGGCGCTGAGTTGCCAACCCGTGCATGACAAACCACGAGGGTCATCGTTCGAGATCCCCGAAATGTCGACCCACTGGGTGCCGCCAGCGACAAGAACAGGATGCGCCCACGCGTAGGTTCCCCCTGAGATTGACGGCCAGTCGGCGGGCGGCGTATGGATGATCTCGGCAGTCGTGCAGAATCGGACGCTCGGATAGATGGATGCGAACTCGGTTCTGCAAAGCTCCGAGTTGCCCCTCCAGCCAGCGTCGCCTGCCGTCGTTGCTGAAGTGATCGCAACAAAGCGATGGAGCGACGTGCTCGGATGCGCCACTAGGAGGGCTCCGAGTTTCGCATCGATTTCCTGCAGTGAGACCATCGTCGGCGCGGGCGGCCCGGGCGGTTCCAGCGGACCAGCCATAGCCACCCAGATGCCGACCACGCCGATAACAAGCAAGGCTGCGATCAAGTTCTTCTTCATCGCGATTCTCCTCCAATAAAGAGTTTTTGTTGAGCCAGCCGACGTTCTCGGCCCAGGCGTACTGGGATTCGTCATCGGCGGGATC
>JBDGYW010001385.1:0-2091 GCA_039588935.1 Gemmatimonadota bacterium
TTGACCGACTGACGCTGGCCGCTGGTCGGCACAACGGGCGTTTGCCCCTTGGCGCCCCACGTCCGCTGCAACGGCGCATCGGAGCGAATCCCCGCCTCGTCGAGAAAGACAACCGTCGCGCCGCGCTTCTTGGCGCGCTTGTTCAGTTTCGGATAGTCCTCGCGCATCCACTTCTCCACGGCCTTGGGGTCGCGTTCGTAGGCCCGGCGCAACGGCTTCTGCGGTGTGATCTCCAGTTCCTCCAGCAACCGGCCCACCGTCGACAGGCTCAGGCGCTTTTTGAACTTCTGCTTGATCAACTCCGCGACGATCTGGCGCGTCCACAACCCGAAGTCGAATGCGTACTGCCGAGGATCCTTGCCGCAAATCCACCGCCGCACCTGTTGCTTCTGCTTCGCCGTCAACGTACACGGACGCCCCGTGCCCTTGCGCGACTTGAGCCGGCTTTCCCCCCCGCGGCGTGCGGCGCGCAACCATCGGTAGATACTGGTGCGGCACATCCCGTAGCTGGCGATGACCGCGCTGGGCTTCTCGCCCGCGCGCACGCGCCGTACCGCCATGATCCGGATCTGCTCCAGCGTTCCGTGACTGAGGGTGCGTCCGTCAATCGGCATCGATCGGGTCCTCCGAATGTCTCCGTCCTTCTTCATGGACCCGATGATGCAATACTCGCAAACCGCCGTCAAGAGAAATGTAGCTTAAATTATGGCCCTATTAGTATGGCGGTGGAGCCAATGATTGATGGTTCATCCGGCTAAAGAGTACCTCTGCTGGTGTAGGTGATAGAGTCGTAGTGCAAAGTATTGATCGTCGCGGAAGCCATAGGCTTGGCGTTTGAGTGTTTTGATTTTGTTGATGGTGCCTTCGATCATCGCACACGTGATACCATGTTTGAAGTATTTCAACAGGAACATTCGATAGAACTTCAAGGTGCGGCCGACGCGCATGAGAGGGCGAATGCCGGAGTCCATGGCATCGCGGCACCAGGCGGCCAGAAACGAAGCGGCCTTGTTCCACGACGGCTGGTCCCAGAAGTCGCGCAGTTGTTCTTTCATGGTATGCATGACCAGCAGCGGTTCGTTGATTTTCAGGAGTTTGTCCAGCCGGGCTTTTTTCTTGTCCGACAGATCCTCGTAGTTGCGCAGCAAGAGGAACCGCGCGCCCTTGAGCGTCTTCTGGCCCAGTCGTTCCAGTTCGGCCTGTTGGCCGCGCCGGCATTCGTCGATGCCCCGATTCAACAGCGCGCTGACATGGTAGCGATCGAGGACAATATCCGCGCGGGGCAGATAGCGCGTGACCGCCGCGATGTAGGCAGGACTCATGTCCATGGCCACGGCCCGCAGCCGCCGAGCCCTGCGTGCCAAAACCCGCAGAAACGGCGCGATATCCTCTCCAGCCTTGCCCGGGGTGGCGTGGAGAATCCGTCCCGTGCCCAGGTCCAGAACGATCGTCATATAGTCGTGCCCCTTGCGCACGGCGAACTCGTCGATCGCAATCGCCCGCACGTCCTTCAGACGAATGTGCCGGTACTTACGCGTCAGAGCCTGTTTGTGGATCTCCTTGACCAAGTCCCACCCCACGCCCAGCGATTGGGCGCATCCGGCGATGGTCATATGGCGCAGCAAATCCACCACAAATCGCTCGAAGGCATGCGTGTAGGAACGTCGCGGATCGGCAAACGGCAGCGACGGCCACCGAATCGCCCCACAATCCTTGCATTCCAAGCGATGCACCGTCACGTGCAGCCAGACCTTTCGGCGGCCGATCGGAACCATCCGAAGACACCTGACTTTGCTGCCTTTGTAGACCACATCCGGGCTCCGGCACGCTGCACAGATCGCCAATTTGTCGGTCATCTCGGCCTCGAAATCGATCGTACCTTTTCGGTACCGGGTACGCCGATACTTGACGCCGCGAATGCCAAATGCATGATACAAGATCGAGGTGGACATGGCTTGACCTCCTGGTTGGACTGCCACTTGGTCTTGCCGTGTTCACCTCCTCTTTCAACCTTTAGGTACCCTCAAACCGGAAGAACCCAAAATCTTCGCGGAGGCGCTCTGTTCAGCCCCGACGGACGGCGCATTCTTG
>JBDGYW010001386.1:0-2089 GCA_039588935.1 Gemmatimonadota bacterium
GCCTCGGCTCGGCACACCGAGCATGGGTCGGTGTCTAACGTCGCACGGTCGTGTTGGCTGCAGATCCCCATCGCTCACCCCGCTCCTCTACCATCTTTGGATGGCGGCCTGAGGGACTCGACCTGATTCAACGCGGCCTGCGCTTTGTCGAGCTGCTTTTGGTAGTACTGGAGGTGACCCCGCCGGTCTGCGAGTAGGGCTTGGTGCGCTTGCTCCCAGCTATCGTACACCTGTGTCAGATCCAAAACCCTCCGAAACTGCGTCTCCCAGCTCGACTTCACCCTCACTTGCTTAGCCGTGCGCTTGACCACCTCGATAGCAGAAACCGCCCAGCCATTTCTCCCATCATCCCAAAATACGAACACGCGTTCACCCATCGTTTCGCGCCTCCACCAGCCGCCGCCACTCGGCAGTTAGCTTGTCGAATGCAACATCGTGCCCGTCGAACAGTCCGCACACCAACCGGTGATAATGCCGCAACGCATCCAACACCGAACCCAGATCGGTGATCACTTCGAGGCAGTCAGCCGCAATGCCGCCCCCATCCTTACGCAGCCGCCGGCATCGTTCCATGCGAGACCATGCGGGCAACGCCAACCACAGCGCCACGCACTCCGCAGCAGGGCTGACCTCGCGCGCCTGGCTATACTCCGCACAGGCGTCCTCGGCAGCGTCGTCGACCATCTTGCAGCCAGGACGCAGCTTGAACGTCTCCCGCAAGAGCTCTACCGCCCGGCGCGCGCGCAATCTGCGCGACTCCACTTCTGACTTGAGCTGCTCGACTTCCTGCTGGAGTGCTACCGCTTCGGCTCTCAGCGCTTCGACCTGGAGCGCTTCGAGGTCCTCGTCCTTCCAGTGCAAGGCCGAGCCACACTGCCCGCACGTTTCAATTCGCGAGGCGTGCAGCACTGTGCCACAACCGGGACACTTCGTCGTCAGCAACTCAGTCATCGTCGCCTCCGTACCGTTCGCGGTACTCTTGGATTGCGTCGAGCGTCTCGCCGTTCTCCGTTGCCCAGTACAACACCAGCCGCTCGGCACGTTCCGCTCGCGCTAGAGCTTCGTCGAGTTGCCTGAAACGGTACCCCCACACGATCTCAAGGATCTTCCGCGCCTCGGCCCTGTCGGATTCTTTTTCACCCTCCGACAATTCCTGATAGGGCGTTGCTACCTGCCGCACCCACCTCGCCACCAACGCACTGGGGATCACTACGTCACTATCGAGTGTCGTCGTCGACTTCGAAAACAGGTGCACCATCCAACCTGACCATGCCACGTGCGCGTAGTCGGCCAAATCTTCTTCGAGCTCACTCTTCTTCATCACATCGCCCTTCCTGTCGACCAGCGTGGTACGCGCCGAGCAGCTCCTGCTTGATGATGGCCACGAGATTCTCGCCAGCAGGTCTCTCTTTGGCCGCCTGCACCAGCTGACCAATGACGGTCTCCGCTTGCAGGTCCAGGTACTTCAGGTACTCGCTGTCCGAGTACTTCTTCAGCAAGGTCTCGTGCGACACGGTTAGGGGGCCCGGGTACTCGCTCATGGTGTCACCTGGTCGTGCTTAACGATGGTACTCACCTGGTCGTACTTGACGACGGCGTACGGCTCCTCGAATCCCTCGACGCTTCCCCGTGCATCCTTCAGGGCCGTATAGACGCCAGTGATACCCCACTCGTCCATCACCACCCACACCTGCCCAGGTGGCTTAATCGGCTTCGCTTTGCGACCTCGACGGACCGGCTGTTCGGGTCCTCCGTAGTCTTGGACCAATTCCCGGTTCATGATCGCCGACAACGGTCGTCCCCTATGTTTGGCCATTTCTTTGCTCTCGCGCCTTCAGCACGTGGTCCAAAACGTAGGCGTTGAGAACCACCACGCCGGCATAGGGATTTTTCTCCCAGATCAGACCTTCCACTATGAGCTCCATCTCCGCGCGCTCCAAAAACGGCCACGTGGCACAGAGATAGTCGAGCGCTCTCTTCATCGACGCGTTCATGCGTCCTCGTAGGGATGGTCGTCCACCTCGCCAATAAGCCAACGAATACCAACCTCGATGCCCTGCTCGTATGACATCCCAGGAAAACGCCTCTC
>JBDGYW010001387.1:0-3002 GCA_039588935.1 Gemmatimonadota bacterium
ATCGTCTTGATCGCCACATCTTCTTCCAACTCTTGGTCGTACGCGCGGTACACGACGCCCATCCCACCTCTTCCCAACACGTCTTTGATGAGATACCGGCCTAGGATGTTAGTGCCCACCGAGATCCTCGTCGATTGTTGCTCTGTGACGAACGCGGTTGGCGAATCAGGTACCGGACTTGACGGCTGCCCTGCCATCGCGACGGTTGCCTGGTCCTGGCTGCTCAGGAACTCGACCAACTCTTCTTTCGCTCTGAGTTCACGCATCATGTCCCTGAATGCGTCGGCCAGCGCACCGATTTCATCCCGTGAGCGAACCTCGATGGTACCGCTGTACTGCCCTTCTCCGACGCTCTGCGTAGCACTCACGAGTCTCCGCAGTGGGAGAGTGATGTGACGCGCGAGCAGAAAAGTCGAGATCAGAGCCAATAGCAGGCCGGCCGCAAAGACAAACAGCATCGTGCGACTCAGCTGTGTAAACGCGCCCATTTCCACGCGTCTAGAGCGCAACCCCAGGTATCCGCCGACAGGGTAGCCCGAAGCCGTTGTCAGCGGTCCAATAACGCCGACGAGATCATCACTTTCCACGGGAAACCGCACACGCAGGCTCGATGCCGAATCGAAAGCCGCCTCCGGATTCAGACTCTTCAGAGCCGCGTCTATTGCATCCGGATCCAGCGTCGATACAACAACCTGCGGCAGGCCGAGTGTATCTAGCGCGAAGAAGACCACATCCGAATTGGTGTGCCGCTTAATCTCATCGGCCAAGGCGCCGTCAATCTCCAACGCTGTGAGGAGAATCCCGCCAATTGCAGTTCGGGCCGGATCGAAGACCGGAACCGCCACAGCCTGAAAGATCACATCACCTTCCGCGGTGGGTTCTATCCACACTCCCTCGGTGGAATCACCCGCCAACGCCATCCCAATCAGTGAACTCTCGGAAAGGTATGCGTCGGTGATCAGCGCCCACGAAGCCCCGGTCTGGTCCCGAAACTCATCCGCCTGATCCAACAGATTTGACCTAGTGCCAGCTGAGATCGCCGCATCGATGCGAGCGACGTAGTCTGGTACTTGTGCTAAACCGGCAGTGACCTGCAACAAGCCACCGCTTCGACCACTCAATACGTCTTCGATCGCTGACTGAGTTGCGGTGAGGGCCTTATCGATTGACTCATCTGCCGTGCGATCGGCGCGCAGCTTCGTGACCAGCAGCGCACCGCCCAGCGCAGCTATGATGACTATGCCAGTCGAGAAAAATATCCTCGGAGCGAGTCCGGATACGCCGGATGTCTTAATAGCGTCTACCCCGACGAACCGACGAGTAGGGACGGCCGAACTTATTGAGGTGCTGCACGAACTGATACTCCCTGGCATCTAGTTCGAACTCGAGATCGTTCGAGCCCCTCGCAGTGACCCGGACTTCTCGCGACACAGACGTCCTAGCGCGCTCGTGCCACGCGCGCAGCGTGTAGGTGCCCGGCGGAACACTATCGATCTCAAACGAGCCGTCTGCAGCAGGCTGGGCGTAATAGGGATTGTCGCGCACCATCACAACAGCACTCATGTTGGAATGCACGTTGCAGTAGACCTTGACCGTGCCGGGACGTGTGAATTGTCGGGTGCGCGTCTGTCCGCGTCCGTAGGATCCGAGATCGAACATGCTTCCCTTGGTCAGCGAAAACACATTGTGATCGAATCCATCGCTGTTTGAGAATTCGATCGTAGATCCTTGCGGCACAACAACGACGCGCGGCGTGAACTGCTTGTCCGACATGCCGATGGTTGTTGTTGTGGATTCCATCGGGACCGGCCTAGCCAACTGCATCCATACGACAGCGTCGCTCACATCGTCGGCGAGCTTGTCATCCTCGTCCAAAACTGTCACGCGTCCGGACACGGTCACGGCGCGCTGCTGTTCTCGGACCGCGACGGGTCCCATGAACATCAGCGGAATTGCGGGCAGTCCCAGCAGCAAGTGGCGCCGAATCGACATAAGCATAAGATTGATGACCCCCAACTCTAGCCGTGGTGTCTTGTTCCGTCAACGTGATGCTGCAAGGAGATCCGTATGAGGATGCGTCTACTGTTGTTCACAGCCTTGGTTGGTCTTTTACCTGCTAAACTGTTAGCGCAGGAACCAATTGACTCGCTGCGAGATCGCCTAGAGGAAGCGGAGCAATTACTTGATATGCTTCGTGTGCAGATCGCGGAGGAGGCCGGGTCGGGAGTCGAGCCGAGTTCGGGATTCAAGGTGGGTCTGTCCGGATTGATCGTGGTCAACGGCTTCTACAACAACGCGAGGGTCAACAACACTGACGTACCCACGGTTGCTGCACCGCGCGACACGTTGAGCAGTCTGCCAGCTCGCTCACTAGGTGGAGCGGCTCGCCAGTCTCGCATAGGGATCTCACTGTCTGCACCGGGCGTTCTCAATGCGGACTTCAGCGGTGACATCGAGATCAGTTTCTTCGGCGGACACCTGGCGAACGGACGTATGTTGCCACTGTTGGCGATCAGAAGACTGCGCGCAGAACTCCGATGGACCAACGCGTGGCTGATGTTCGGTCAGGAATCGCCCCCGATCTCTGATGTTGACCCATCGAGCCTCGCCGCAATGGAGCTGCCCGGGTTCACGCAGTCTGGCAATCTCTGGTTCTGGATGCCCCAGATTGCCGTGGGCGCTGAGACCTCTGGCGACCTGAGATTGGGTGTGGAGGCGGCAGCCGTCGCACCCATGTCGGCTCCGGGGCAACCACAGTCCATCGTGACGCAACCCAACAACGCCGAACGCACCGGTAAGCCGTTCCTTCAGGGCCGTGTAATGGCGCGGTGGGGTGACCCGCAGTTCGACGGTGGAGAGATAAGCGTCGGCGGTCACTACGGCTGGGTCGCGACCGCCGGAAGCTCGGAAGCGATAACGAAGGCAGTCGCTTTGGGCGCCCGGTTCTTCGCCTCCGAATACGTCGAGGTGAGAGCAGAAGGATTCACCGGCCAGGCGCTTGG
>JBDGYW010001388.1:0-2084 GCA_039588935.1 Gemmatimonadota bacterium
TCGCTCTGGCAAGACACGGTCGACTGGATGAGGCCATCAAACACTACTACGAAGCGCTAAGGATCAACCCCGAATATGCTGCGGCGCACATCAACCTGGGATCTGCGTTAGCAAGGCAAGGTAAGCTCGACGAGGCCATCGAGCATTACTCCGACGCACTTCGCATAGACCCCGATCTTCCGAGAGCCGACTACTATCATGACAAAATTCGCCAGCTCCGTAGTCCCCAATGACCTCGAGTTTCATTACTCCTCTCGTGCTTGTTTTCTCTCGAGTTCGTCGAGCCGCGCGCGCATCGCCTCCAATTCCCTTTTTAACTTATAGCAATTTACCGGAGAATCTAAGTATGACATAGTTATGTAAAAGAAGTTGGGCGATACATTGATGGTGAATAAAGCTCGTGGATTTCTCAATGGATTACATTCGCCGGGGGGGTCGAAATGAAGTGCCTTCGCGTCGCCGGATTGGTCGTCATCGCGGCCGCTGTTTCGCTTCTCACCACATGGGACCACTCTAGTGCCCAGCAGGCCCTCGCTCCGCCTGAAAATGACCGGTTCTACCAGAATGTCGAGTGGTCGCCGGACGGCCAGTGGATCGTCTTCTCGGAATACGCGGGCGGCGAGTTCTCGCCGCAGAAGTGGGCGATCTTCATTGCGCGCCGCGATGGATCACAGCGGCGCCTGCTCGCCCCGAACGCGATATGGGCCACGTGGTCGCCGGACGGCAAGCGGCTCGCGTTCGAGTCGCGCCGTACGGGCAACGCGGAGATCTTCGTGGTCGACGCCGACGGCAGCAACGTGATCCAGCTCACCGATCACCCCGCGTCGGATGGCACTCCCTCTTGGTCGGCCGACGGTACGCGGATCGCATTCTCGTCGAACCGGAAGAATAACGTGGATGTGTATGTGATGAAGACGAACGGCGAGGCGGTCCGCCGCCTCACCGAGAATCCGGGCAGCGACTACAACCCGGCGTGGTCCTCAGACGGCGAGCACATCGTGTTTTACCGGAGCCGCGACGACAACCGCGACCAGATCTGGGTGCGCGAGGTGGACGGCGCCCGCGAGTGGAACATCACCGACGACGAAGCCAACAACATCTTCCCGTGCTTTCTCGCCAACGGGTCGATCGGTTTCTCATCGACGGCGCCGGGAGGATCGCCCCGGGTGATCTGTGTCGATGCGGATCGTTCGAACCGCCGGGGTGTGGGCCCCTTCGGGGCGTTTTTCGCGCGCTGGTCGCCCGACGGCAGCACCATCGCCTTCATCGCGGGGAACTGGCCCCGGGCGGCGATCTACGTTATGCGCTTCGACGGCGTCGGTGTGCACAAGATCGTGAACTGAACGCCGTTGGCGACCGGGCTGATTGCTATCGCCAAACGAACGGATGTAGTTGACCGGGCCGGCAACTGTTCCGGAACGTTGGAAGGAATACATGCCTGATCCGAAGAAACTGAAAGTGGGAGACAAGGTCAAGTTCGTGGCTTTGCCCGATGAATGGAGTGCTTCGGACTCTAAGGTTCATTCGGACAGCATAGCCTTTATGAAAACCATGATTGCGCGTAAGTCGCCATCACGGGTCTGTAAAATACACGAAGATGGCTATCCCTGGATCCAAGCGCGTATGAAGGATGGGGATAGAATCACGCATCACGAGTGGGGGATATACGAGAAGACTGGCTGGCGTTTGGTGCGCAAACGCCGCTAACTAACTTCGACGGCACAGCGCATTAAAAGTGGATCGATTCGTCCGTTTATCGTAAAATGGAGGCCAGGAGGCAACACTAGCGTTCGGTATCACTAGATAGATTCCGGATCTTCTTTTCGGACAGAATAACTCGTAAGCGATGTCGTGACCCGCGTGACAAGAAAGCCGCGGACAATGAGATCACTGCCCCTCGCACAACAAGGGAGACAACCATGGATCGAAGACTCCAAGCCGCCGTTCGGGACGCTCGGTTGCGCTACAGACGTATGGGGTTTCATCGGACAGCGCCATTTTTTGTCGCGATGATCGCGGTGTTCGGGATTGCCTTCGGCTCCTGTTCGTCGAAGGATCCGGTCGATACCGACGCCCCGCTCACC
>JBDGYW010001389.1:0-2084 GCA_039588935.1 Gemmatimonadota bacterium
CTGGGAACGGACTCTCCGTTCAAGCCACCAGTGTGGGGCATTTTTGTGTGGGTGTTGCCATGTATTCTGTTTCTGCACTCATCTTGACGCTGTTTCTGGTCTGCGGGTCATTTCTCGCCATCGCCGCACTGCTGAATCGGCAGGGGCACCGGTTGGCGTACTACATACTCGTAACGGCCATCGGACTCGCTGTGCTGTACGAATACAGACTCGGGTTTGTGGCATTCTGGGAGCATGCGACGCAATGAAACGCGGATTCACACTGATCGAAATTCTGACCGCACTGCTCGTCATTTCTGTTCTCTTGTCGATCGTATGGGTCGTCTACGGGAAATCGCTGGAGAACGCCCGCTCCGACGCGACCCGCGCCACACTGATGCAACTGCGGACCGCCATTTCCGATCGCCGTGATGCGTTCCACAGCATGAATCTCACATCCCAGTCGCAGCAGTTCCAAAGGGCGTATGAACATCCGGCGGCTGGAAACACGCCGAACACCATCCCGATCAATGCTTCTGAACTATTGGTCGCAAAGGACCGGTTTCGAGGTGCATTCCCGCAGCGACTGGAAGACACGTGGGGGTTCGGTGGATCTGCCGGCGGACCGGACGACGCGCCACTCTGGTCGGCATGGAAGCGACGGCACAGAGAGTGGTTCTACCTGCTGACGACAGGCGAGATAAACCCAACACCACCCCCTCCACTCCCGGCGAGCGTGCCCACTGATGCGAACCCAAGACCACCATCGCACAGGATGGACCTGGAGAATGTGGAGTTGTTGATGCTGATGCTCACTACCAGTAGCCTTGGACCTCCAGGAATCAGTCTCGATTCAGTCCGTACGCGCGACTCCGCTTTCGATTGGAACGGAGATGGATCGATCACCTCGGACCTTTATCCGGCCGGAGACGATCTTGACGATGACAAGATCGCTGACGGCAACAATATACCGGAAGTCTACGACGAGTGGGACAAACCTCTCCGCTTTTACAACTGGCCGACGCGACTCGTGAGGCCGGGTGGTGAGTATCAGGGGATTGTCAGCGCAGTCTACATGGACACCGCATACTCCTTGCTGGTAGCGGACCATCCGGAAAGCAACCTTCAGGTGTGGGACTATGGCCATCCGTTGAACATTGATCCAGACGACCCCACCGCACTCCTGAGCCTCATGCGAGACGGTGAAGACCTGAACGGCAATGGCGCTCTTGACGACCCTCCCGAAGACTTCAACCCGAACTCCATTCTCGACCCCGGCACGCACCCGAATATCGGTTCCGGATTCACGTTGATTTACACGACTTCAAGTGGCCCGGTCACTGTGTCCGCACGACCAGTGAACGAGAACTGGTATCACACACTCAACACCTTCCACGCACCGCTTCTGCTTTCCGCCGGCGGTGACGGTGTGTTCGGCCTGTTTGATCCGACAACGGCAGGACCTGAGCGTTTAGCACAGCCGACTGACATGGACGCCATTCAGGACAACGTGGTGTCGCGGGTCAACCGCTAGGAAGTCCCACC
This sequence comes from Gemmatimonadota bacterium, assembly GCA_039588935.1. Classification (GTDB taxonomy): domain Bacteria; phylum Gemmatimonadota; class Gemmatimonadetes; order Gemmatimonadales; family GWC2-71-9; genus JBDGYW01. The sequence goes on from JBDGYW010001389.1 coordinate 1,525, forward strand.
TTCGTCGCCCGCATGATCCCTACGTTTGGCCCGTGATTGAGTGTCGAAAACTTCGCGATGTGCTGGCACAGTGAAGGCTCTGTCACCCACACCTCGCGCTTCATGTTCCGCATAATCTTGCCAATGCGAATGTCGAGCTTGCGGATGCGGAACGGGTCGCGACCCTTGCCGTACTCCGTAACCATCGGGTCGCTGACGACCGCTTCCAGTACCTCACGCGGGAACGCCATCGCGCAGGCTCCGTACAGGCCATTGTTCGCGTTGATCTTGTGCCAGCCGTTTTTCTTCGGGCGGTGATACTTCGAGCAGGCGTACAGGCTGGCGATGCCCAGGTTGTCGGTCGGCACCGGGTTGGCCTCCACCCACTCCCGCGCCCCGTCCACGAACTCGGCGTCGTCCTGGACTGTCAGGATCATCTCGGCGTCGGTTTCGTTGAGCAGCGTCGTCGCGCATTGCAGCCAGTTGTGGAACGCGCCTTTCACTTCGGCGTTGTGTGTTGCCTGGAACATCCCGCAGCCGGAGAGGTCGGATTTGGGTTCGGCGAAGATCCACGGTGCCCA
>JBDGYW010001390.1:0-2653 GCA_039588935.1 Gemmatimonadota bacterium
ATTCAACGCATGGACTGGTGACGTGACGTACGTGGCAGACATCAACGATGCGACCACGACCGTCGTCATGCCCACCTCGAACGTCGAGATTACCGCCGAGTATAAGGACATGGAACATGCGCTGACCGTCAACAGCGGCTCGGGCGACGGGGATTACTCGGTTGACATCGTGATCGACGTCTTCGCTGATACCGCCCCGTCCGGCCAGGAGTTCGACCAATGGGTGGGCGACACCGATGGGATCGCCGACGTCAATGATCCGACGACGACTCTCACCATGCCCTACGGAGACGCCGAGATAACAGCAACCTACACCGACAAGACGTGGACGCTGACGGTCAACTCGGGCGCGGGCGATGGCGATTATGTCGTGGCCACAGAGGTCGAGATCACGGCCGACGCCGCTCCGTCCGGCCAGGAGTTCGACGAGTGGATAGGTGATACTCAGGGCATCGCCTCCCTGACGAGCGCCTCGACGACACTCACCATGCCATATGCCAATGCGGAGGTCACCGCAACCTATACTGATAAGACCTGGACGCTGACGGTCAACAGCGGAACAGGTGACGGGAGCTATGTCGTAGGTACGGAAGTTCCGATCTCGGCTGATGCGGCACCTTCCGATAAGATATTCGATGAGTGGACAGGGGACACTGAGGGCATAGCAAACGTCAACGCCGCATCCACGACACTCACCATGCCATACTCCGATGCGGAAATAACCGCAGCCTACAAGAGCAGTCTATACGCCCTTACAGTCAACAGCGGCAGCGGCGATGGAGATTACAGCGAGAGTACCATCGTCGACATCACGGCTGATGCCTCCCCGTCGGGAAAGGAGTTCGATGAATGGATCGGTGATACCGACGGAATTGCCGACGTCAGCGATCCGACCACAACGCTGACGATGCCGGCGTCCGATGCTGAGATCACCGCCACCTACACCGACATCCAGAGCCAGACCATTCACTTCCGGGAAGGCGGCGGAGTTGGGTATACGGATGTGGCCTTCGACGATACCTATACCGACAGCTACTACGAAGACGAGACTCGAGGCGCCAGTTCCAACATGTCCATCTCGGGCAGCAGGAAGCACGGCCTGCTGGCGATAAAGGGCTTGTTCACCGAGCTACCGGCAACGACTGGCGGCAAGACCATCGTCATCCAGTCGGCCACGCTGCACTTGTTCAGGTACAATTCCGGAAGCAGCAGCGACACGCTGAACATCTACCGTTGCACCACGGACTGGCTGCCTGATTCGGCCGGGGCCAACGAGAACGACTGCTGCCATGCCTACGCGGAAAAGTCCGAGTCTACAACCTGGGACAGTGGCGATTTCTCCAGCAGTGACTATGACTCGGCCAACGGCGTCTCTGGATACTGGGTTGACGATTACAACGAGGAGTGCGAACTGGACGTCACTGACGTGATCGCCGACATCTATGATGCGGGTACCAATTACGGGATGGTACTGAAGACCAGCGTAACGATCACGCATCGCTCTTCGGAGAACAGTCAGTCGCTGCGTCCTTCACTGGAGATAACATACTACTATAGCGAATAGCCAAATTGAGGCTTTGCAGCTTGCCGATGGCCTTAACGGGGCGTGGGAGTCTGTTTCCCTGCGCCTTCAGTTCGGCTGTGGCCCCGGTGCGGGGTCGCCGTCACAAACGAGATTCAGTTTCCCCAAGGCGAGGAGACGGGTTTGGCAGGCAAGGTAACGGCTGATCCGTCTGCTCTCCCGCAGGCAAGCGAAAGGGCCGACACCATGTCCAGGACTCAACTAATTACGATCGCAGTGATGGGATGCCTCTTGCTGACCGCTGTCGGACAGGCGGCGGAAGAGACGATTCACTTCAGGGAAGGAGGTGGGACGGGCTACACGGACGTACTGTTTGACGATACCTATATCAGCCACAATCCTGCGGATTGGGTTACCAGCGGCGATGCGACCTGGATCCAGGCCTCGGGCAGCAAGGTTTTGCTGTTGGCGATAAAGGACCTGTTCACCGACGTCCCGGCTACCAGTGGCGGATGCGATATCCAGATCAACTCGGCCACGCTGCATCTGTTCAGGCACTACCAACGAGGATGACGTATCCGGCGAGTGCGCAGAGGAGAGCGAGTCCACCACCTGGGCCAGCGGGGATTTCTCTACCAGCGACCATGACACCAGCGAGGTCTGCACAAGATCCTGGGTGAACGGATGGCATGAGGACTGTCCGATTGACATCACTGAACTTGTGGAAGACATCTATGACAATGAGACGAACTACGGAGTGGTGATGTACGCCTCCAGCGGACAGGCTATAGCGCTCTCTTCTGAGGTCGCTAGTGCGTCAATTCGTCCGTCGCTCGAGATCACCTACGAATACGTAGGGACTACCTATACGCTGACAGTCAACAGCGGCACGGGCGACGGCAGCTACGCTGAGAGCGCCACTCCCACCATCACAGCCGATACGGCTCCTTCGGGTCAGGACTTTGACGAGTGGGTTGGCGACACGTCAGGGATAGCTAACGTCACGTCTTCATCTACGACGCTGACGATGCCGGCGGCCAATCAGGAGATCACGGCGACCTACACAGACAAGACGTGGACGCTCACCGTCAACAACGGCACGGGTGACGGCAGCTACGCTGTCGATACGGT
>JBDGYW010001391.1:0-2081 GCA_039588935.1 Gemmatimonadota bacterium
GTGTGCTCGTCACCGGCGGTACGCGCGGTCTTGGGAAAGCGATCGGACTTGAGTTCGCTCGTGCGGGCGCTGCCGTTTTTCTCACCCATCGCTGGGGCAGCGTGGACGAGGGCCAACTCAACGCCGAGTTCAGCGACGAGGGCCTAGTAGTGCCCCATATCATCGAAAGCGACGTGAGTGACGCCGAAGCGACGCGCGCGCTTATGGCCACGATAAAGCAAGAAGTCGGTGTGATCGACGTCTTGGTGAGCAACGTTGCGTTCGCGAAAATCGTGCGCGGTGTTGGGGACCTAAAGAAGAACGCTCTCGAGCTCTCTCTCAGTTATTCGGCCTGGCCGCTTGTCGATCTAATCCAGGCGACACAGGAGGTGATCGGTTCGTTCCCGCGCTATGTGATAGCCATTTCAAGCGACGGAGCCGGAGTGTGTCACCCTGGCTATGACCTTGCCGGCGCTGCTAAGGCGGTACTTGAGACGATGTGCCGCTACCTTGCGATGCGACTCAAGCAGTACGGGGTGCGGGTGAATGCGATTCGACCTGGGTTTCTTGACACCGCGAGTGCGCGTGCCACGTTTGGCGACACTGTCGTTGACACCATGAAGGAGCGGGACGGCAGTATGTTCCTTGATCCGGGGGTCGTTGCGCCGGTCTGCGTGGCGCTGTGCTCGGGGCTGATGGATGCGGTGACCGGCCAGGTGATCATCGTGGATGAAGGGTGGTCGCTCGTCAGCCCGGTTGCACATGTCACCGGGCGCGGTCTGCCCATTGAGTTCGCCAATGGCACGGAGGGCACCCCATGACCGGTGTCTTGTCAGAGGATGTTGCCCGGATTTTCTGCGGCGCAGCGAAGGAGCCACTTGTGCCACTCACACTTCGAAATCATGAGCCAATTCTCGACCGCAAAGCGGTGGAGGCCGTACAAGCACAACTAATGTCAATCTAACGCACATTGTCAGCGCGCGCTTCGTGCGACCGATCCCGGGTGGCGACGTGGAGGTTTTCGCGCGCGTGCTCGATGATGGGCTCTATTCATCTGTCGTCGGCCAGTGTTTGCAGGATGGGACAATCTGCTCGATCGCAGCCTCAGCCATTCTAATTTAACGGAGGAATTGACCAATGACTCGAGATGAAATCTTTTCCGTGGTGAAATCCAACATGCGAGAGATTATCGACGATATGGATGGCAAGGAAATCCATGAAACGAACCGCATGAGTGATTTCGGCGCCGACTCCCTCGAAATTGTAGAGGTCGTTTCGCGCTCAATGAAGCAGCTGAAGATCAGGGTGCGCCGCACCGAACTTGTGGACGCACAGAATCTGAGGGAGCTGGTCGATCTCTTTGAGAAAGCCGTCGCTGACAAAGCGGCAGAAGATTGATTTCGTCTGACAGCACGACGCAAGTCGTCATCGCACTGGACGGCGGGCAGCCGACCGACACACTAATAGCACGGCTGGCGCCAACTGAGCAAAGGCAAGCCAAAGCCCATCGAATGGAACGTCGGCGCCGTCATTACGCACTCGGCCGATTGGCGGCGCATGTCGCGGTTCGACGTGTGTCCAGATTGAACACATGCCATTCGTCGGTCGAGGTACTCACCGGACAGGACGGCGAGCCAGTCGTGCAGTTGGATGGAGCGGTTGACGCTGTCGCAGTGACGCTCTCCCACTCCGGGCGTCTTGCGGCGGCGTGCGCATGGCTCGGCGTGCCGAATTATTCGGTCGGTGTGGATCTTGAACAGCTACGACCGACCGAGGTGGCAGGAAGCGAGTATGCCTTTTCGCGCCGTGAGAGCACCATGCTCTCCCAGGCCCCAGCGGGCCCGGAGATAGCAGGACTTGCGGCCTGGACGGTAAAGGAGGCCGTCTGGAAGGCACTCAAGCGGGATCAATATTGTAGCCTGGTGGAGATAGAGGTCCAAGCACTGGACCTGGTTGCGGGTTCGGCCATAGTTGAGGTGGATTTTGTCCGCTCTGACGACCCAGTGATCCGGACGCGGATTCACATCATAGGCGGACCAGATGGAACCTACGTCCTCACCGTCGCCGAAGTCGGACCGTACGGATTGTTGCGCCGCAGGAAA
>JBDGYW010001392.1:0-2081 GCA_039588935.1 Gemmatimonadota bacterium
TCCGGGCACCCGCTCGACAAATTCAGAAGCGTCCTCGATATGTACCGAACCATGACGACCGGCGAGCTAAAGGACAGCGCAAACGGCAAGGACGCAGCCCTGGGAGGGCTCGTCGTCGCTGTCAAAAAAACCCTCGACCGCAAACAGAATCCTATGGCATTTGTCACTGTGGAAGACAAGGACGGGCAGGCGGAAGCGGTGATGTTCTCCGAGGTGCTCGGCAAGCACCAGGGTGCCGTCGCGGAGGACAACGTGCTGTTGCTAAAAGGCAAAGTGTCGCGACGCAACGGGGGGGATGGCAAGCTGCTCGTAAACGCCGTGCTGCCGCTGGGCGAAGACCGTCCACCCGAGTCCAAGGAGGTCCATATCTCCATCGATCTGGAGAACACGAGCGAGGCCGAACTGGACCGGATGAAAAAGCTGTTGTCCCGCAACAGAGGCAGCGCGAAGGTTTTTCTCCATTTGCGGGAGGACGGCAAGGAGAACTGTGTTGTTCGTTCCAAGTCGCTGGCGGTCAAGCTCGACTATGAGTTGCTTGCGGAGCTGTCCGGCTCCGTCGGCGCCGATAATATCGAACTCGTCGCAGGTGCATGAGGAGACGTCATGAGAGCGATTCCTAAATCCGTCGCGGCTGCGTTTGCGCTGGGCGCTGTTCTTTGCGTGTCAGTGGCTGGTGCGCAGCCGTTGGAGCCGTTGTACATCGTCGACCACCCGACCGCCGGGATGCTGCCAAGTGCTTCCTACCGTTTGAGCGGTCGCACGGGCCCCGAAAGCAGTTTTCTGGCGACGTTTTCGCTAGGGTTCAAGGGAAGGTTGATGATCGGGGCCTCGTACGGCGTCCATCACCTCTTCGAGTACGGCACCCCGCAGGGAAACGATCGCGTGGGGTTGCAGCTGCGGCTGAGAATTCTCGAGGAGGGCCGGGGACCGGCGCTCGCTCTCGGTTTTGACTCGCAGGGATACGGCCCCTGGGACAGCGCGCTCGACCGCTATGTCCGTAAGGCCCCAGGGTTTTACGCGGTTGTCAGTAAGAACTACGCGGTGCCGCTTGGAGACCTGTCGTTCCACGGCGGTCTGTCGGTCACGACCGAAACCGACGATGTCCGGAGCCCGAATCTTTACGCAGGACTTGACTACATGGTGTGGCAACGTGTTTCTTTTCTACTCGACACGGACGCAGCGCTCAACGACAACGCCGAGGGCAGTCCCTATGGGCAGGGCGGGATTTATCTGGACGCGGGCATCCGAGCCTACTTTCGGCAGACCCTTGTTGTGACGCTCATATTTCGCGATCTTACGGAGAACTCCGGATTCTCACAGGGAGTCGGCAGAGAGTTCGAAATCGCGTGGATCAGCACGTTTTAGGATAAACATGGCGACGAATCCGGAACCATTGTCGAGCCAGCATCTCGATTTCGAAAAACCGATCATCGAGCTGGAGGACAAGATAGCCGAACTCAAGCAGGTGGCAACCTTGCAGAACATCTCCGTGGACGACGAGGTGCGCAAGCTCGGCGAGAAGGCAACAAAACTGCGGACGGAGATCTACTCGAAGCTGACGGCATGGCAGCACGTCCAGCTTGCGCGGCATCCACTCCGCCCATATACGACCGATTACCTGACCGAGATGACCGATGACTTTGTCGAGTTGCATGGCGACAGGGCGTTTGCCGATGACCCTTCCATAATAGCGGGCTTCATGAAGCTCGGTGACAAACGCGTCATGGTGATCGGTCACCAGAAGGGGCGCAACACAAAGGAGAACATCCACCGCAACTTTGGCATGCCACACCCCGAGGGCTATCGCAAAGCGCTGCGGTTGATGAAACTCGCGGAGAAGTTTCGCGTGCCGGTCTTGACCATGATCGATACGCCGGGGGCCTATCCCGGTTTGGGTGCGGAGGAACGAGGCCAGGCCGAGGCAATCGCGCGTAACCTGAAGGAAATGTCGGCACTCCAGGTACCGATTCTCTCCGTTGTGATCGGTGAGGGTGGAAGCGGCGGCGCGCTCGCGCTTGGGGTTGGAGACCGGATCCTCATGCTCCAATACTCGATCTATGCGGTGATCTCACCCGAGGGTT
>JBDGYW010001393.1:0-2081 GCA_039588935.1 Gemmatimonadota bacterium
CCAGATCGATCTCTCCGGACGATGTAATCGCCCAACCGTGCTCGCCCATGGTGATGGGCCATGTTCTGTCGGAGCAGAGAAACCCATTCACGGGTGTGGCCGGCCAGGTCGTCCACCAACCGATCACACCGTGCCCATTCGCGGATTTCCTGCCGATGCGCTGGCCGAACGTGCGCGGCTCGAACAGATGTTGCGCGCTACTCCTGACACTGCGCTGCTCCACGAGTATGTCCTCACGATGAGTGAGGATCCACACCACGCCGGCTCGCCAGGCTCGAGAGCCGTCGCGGGGTATGTGCTCGAGAAATACAGGTCTTGGGGAGTGGACTCCTGGATAGAGGAATTTCAGGTATTGCTACCGACCCCGCTCGAGCGGCACGTGGAGCTGTTGAGCCCCAGTCAATACACTGCGATCCTCGAAGAGACAGCATTCTCCGAGGACAAGGATGCCGCGGATCCAGGTCAGCTTCCGTCATACAACGCATTCTCGGCCGACGGTGACGTCACTGGTGAACTCGTATTCGTCAACTACGGACTACCCCAGGACTACGAAGACCTGGAGCGAATGGGAATCGATGTTGCTGGAAAGATCGTAATCGCGAAATACGGCCGCAGCTGGCGCGGTATCAAACCCAAGGTGGCAGCCGAACACGGAGCAATCGCGTGCCTCATCTATTCCGATCCAGAGGAGGATGGATACTACGTGGAGGAGCCCTACCCTTTGGGTCCGATGCGACCCGAGCAGGGTGTGCAGCGAGGCAGTGTGATGGACATGCCACTTCATCCGGGTGACCCGCTGACGCCAGGCTGGGGAAGTTCCGATGGCGCGCGCAGGCTCGACAGGGCTGAGGCAGCGACGATTATGTCGATTCCGGTTCTGCCGATTTCATACGGTGATGCCCTTCCGCTGCTGCAAGAGTTAGGTGGTCCGGTGGCTCCTAACAACGATTGGAAAGGCGCGCTTCCCATCACTTACCATGTCGGCCCAGGGCCGGCAACAGTTCGTGTTGCGCTTCGTTTCGACTGGCAGGTGCGTTCGATATACGACGTGTTCGCGCGGATTCCGGGCGAGGCTCATCCGGACCAGTGGGTAATCCACGGCAACCATCACGATGCCTGGGTGAACGGTGCTCAGGACCCCTTATCCGGCGCATCCACAGTCATGGAATCCGTCCGCTCCTTTTCGGAGCTACTCGAGACCGGATGGCGCCCGAAACGCACGATGATGTTCGCGCTCTGGGATGCGGAGGAGTGGGGACTCATCGGCTCAACCGAATGGGGTGAAGAACACGCGGATGAGCTTCGGGAGAACGCTGTGGCATACTTCAACACCGACAGCTACAGCAATGGTTGGTACAGCGCATCAGGATCACACACGCTGGAGACGTTCTTCCGCGAGGTCGCGCGCGACACGCGTCATCCTATCACGGGTAGGACTGCGTTGGAGGCACTCGTCGATCGCGACCTCGAGCGGGCTCGTACAGCCCGAGACTCGCTACGCGCACGTGAGCGGGAGTTCAAGATCGGAGCGCTAGGTTCGGGTTCGGATTACACTGTGTTCGTGGATCACCTCAACATCGCGTCGGCCAATATCGGGATTGGTGGTGCCCAGGCCACGGGTGTCTACCACTCGAAATATGACAGCTATGACTTTTTCATGCGATATCACGACCCCACTTTTTCCTATGGCAAGACTCTGGCGGGATCGATGGCCATTGCGGTGCTTCGTATGGCAGATGCCCCGATTTTGCCGTTTTCGTTCTCCGATGCCGCACTGACGTACGCAGATTACGTAACACAGATTTCCGGTCTGGCAACACGAGAGTTCGGAAAGGACTCACTGGACGTGACAACTCTGCGGACGGCTGTTGGCGAGTTGGCGGAGGCCGGTATGGAGTTTGAAGCGGCTCTCGACGCGGTTATGGCGCGTGGCTCCGGTTCACTGGAGAGCGATCGCGATGCGTTGGAAGACATCAATCGCATGATCTACCTGAGCGAGCGGGACCTTGGCTTCGAGGAGGGACTCCCTCGGCGTCCGTGGTTCCGACATATGATGTACGCGCCGGGCTTTTACACTGGAT
>JBDGYW010001394.1:0-2081 GCA_039588935.1 Gemmatimonadota bacterium
GTGCCGATGTAGATCCACGAGCCGGCCGTCATCTGGCCGTACATCATGAGGCCCTTCTTCTCCAGCTCATTGAAGTGGTCCCAGTTGTCCCAGGCGCCCACGAGGTTTGAGTTCGCGATCAGCACGCGCGGAGAATGTGGATGGGTCTTGATCACCCCAACCGGCTTCCCCGATTGAACAAGCATCGTCTGGTCGTTCTCGAGGTCGAGCAGCGTGCGTACGATCGCGTCGAAACAATCCCAGTTGCGAGCGGCTTTACCCCGGCCGCCGTAGACAACGAGCTCGTCGGGGTTCTCACCGTTTTCCGGGTCCAGGTTGTTGCAGATCATTCTGAGCGCCGCTTCCTGATACCAGCCCTTACAGTGCAGCTCAGTCCCACGCGGCGCGCGCACCGGACGAGGAGCTCCCAAACCGATCTGGAGTTCCTTCAGAACCTTCTCTCTGAGTTCCGTGTTCATTGTGTCTCTCCTCGAGTCCTAGTACGTGGCCAGTTCGCCGATCTCCGATTCAACTGCCTCTAGAACCGACAGGTTCTTCACGGCATCTCGCATGGCGTTGTGGTCCCGGTACAGCGGTCTGTCAACATCAAGATATTCCACGTGTTCCCGCACCGCTCGGTGGGCCGCCCGCGTCCCGTTGCCATACGCATAGTCCCGGAAGTCGAGCGCCTGCGCGGCTGCCATGAGTTCGATGCCGAGCACACCACAGGCGGTGTCGAGTATCTGTCTCGTCTTGAGCGACGAGTTCATGCCCATTGACACAAAGTCTTCCTGGTCGGCGGCGGCGGGAATGGACTGAATGAACGCCGGTGCCGAGAGTGTCTTCTGCTCGACAATCTGCATGTCGGCGGTGTATTGACTCAGCATCATTCCCGAGAACATTCCGGCGCCCTTTGTGAGGAAGGGTGGGAGGCCTACTGAGAGGGCAGGGTTTGTCAGGCGGTTCATACGTCGTTCGGACAGCACGCATACCATGGTGATTGCCGCACCAAGCGTGTCGATGGGAAGGCTCACCGGTGTTCCCTGGAAGTTGGCACCTGTTAGCACCACCTCGTCTTCCGGCAGGAAGATTGGATTGTCGCCCACACCGTTGGCCTCGATCTCGATCTGCTCACGTGTCCATCTCAGCTGATCGCGTGCGGCTCCGATTACCTGCGGAGTCGACCGCATGCTGTATGCATCCTGGACCTTGACCTTCTCCTTCCCGGAAACGAGGTCGGAACCGTCCATGATCTTGCGTAGGTTGGCCGCACACGTAACGGCACCGCGAAATCCACGCAGCTCGTGAATGCGCGTGTCGTACGGTTTCATGTTCGCCTTGAGCGCCTCGAGTGACATTGCCGCGGTAATCTCGGCCTGCTTGATCCAGCGTTCGGCGTCGTAAACCGCGAGGGCTCCGATGCCGTTCAGCAAGTTTGATCCGTTGATCGTTGCGAGTCCATCGCGCGCCTTGAGGCCCGGCACCGGGATGCCGGCTTTCTCTAACGCAACCCTGCCGGGTAGCCGCTCGCCTTCATAGAACGCTTCTCCCTCACCCATCATCAGGAGCGCGATCTGGCTCATCGGTGCCAGATCTCCGCAAGCGCCAACCGAGCCCTTCTCGCACACGACTGGAGTGACGCCACGGTTGAGCATGGCAATGAGTGTGTCGGTGATCTCGGGTCGCCCGCCGGAATGGCCGTTTGCATGGACGTTCGCCCGCAGCAGCATGGCGGCACGCACGTGGTCGACGGGTGCCGGATCGCCGATGCCTGCGGCGTGGTTGTAGATCAGGTATTTCTGGAAATCGCGGACCTGGTCGTCGTCAAGCACAACTTCGGAGAACTCTCCTATACCTGTGTTGACGCCATACATGATCTCGCCGGCTTCGATCCTTTCCTCGATGAAGCCTCGGCAGATCTTGATTCGCTCGAGAGCTTCCGCGTGCAGCTCGACCTTATCGCCGCGTCGCGCGACTGCCTCGATGTCTTCGATCGTGAGGGAATGGCCTGTGATGGAGAGCGCCATCCGTAACCTCCTTCTGCTTCTGCTCGGGGTCGCAATGAGCTACAACCCGAGCAATTCGGGTCGGTCGCTCCCACA
>JBDGYW010001395.1:0-2080 GCA_039588935.1 Gemmatimonadota bacterium
GATCCGGTCAGACCCGCGCGTAGCACAAGTCCGCAGCGTGGTGGACATCAGACCCGGTATGTCAGCGCTTCGCTACACAATGCTCTACGGAAACGTGGAATCTGCCCGTGCCCAGTCGCCAGAATTCTACTCGGCCTATCTCTCCACTGACGCGCGTACGACCCTCATGGACGTTTTGCTTGCGGACACGACGTCCTTCACCAGTTCGATGGATGTGGCTCGTTCCATTCGGGCTCTGGTGCACGCCGGTACGGAAGGCCTCGATTCCATGGAGGTTTATGTAGGCGGTTTCGCAGCATCAAGCGTTGATCTCCAAGACGAGCTGTTGGGACAATTCCCCTTGGTGATTGCGTTGGTGCTCATCTCAACAGCTGTAATGCTGTTCATAGCGTTCAGGTCGATTCTGGTACCGATCAAGGCTGTTGTGATGAACTGCCTCTCCGTCGCGGGTGCGTTTGGAGTTACGGTCCTTGTTTTCCAACATGGAGTCGGAGGGCGTCTGTTCGGCCTCGACGGACCAACAGAGGCGGTATACGTTGCCGTGCCTGTTCTAGTATTTGCAGTCGTGTTCGGCCTGAGCATGGATTATGAGGTATTCCTGCTGTCCCGAATCAAAGAAGCTTTTGACCGATCGGGCCTGAACGACCAGGCCACGATGCAGGGTCTCACAGCAACGGCATCGGTAATCACCAGCGCTGCGGCAATCATGATAGTTGTCTTCGGCGTATTCAGCTTCTCGCGCGTGCTTGCGGCTCAGCAGCTCGGCTTCGGTTTGGCGGTAGCCGTATTCCTCGACGCTACCCTGATCCGAATGGTGCTGGTTCCGGCCATCATGCATATCGCCGGCAGCTGGAACTGGTGGCCAGGAGTACGCGCGGTCCCATCATCGCCGAAATCGAGCTCAGCGAATCTGGCTTAGAGTCTGTTGCGGGGTTACCCGACGGCAGTCGGCTCGTGTTCGGTCTGGGATTAGCTACACTCTAGGCTTCCCTCAATCGTTGCCACACCCAGCGGTGATGCATCACCGACGAACAAGTAGCATTCCACCAGACTCTGTGCGTGTTCTGCCGTCGCGGACCAGCCCAGGATCGTAGCCTCGTTGACCGAGATTGTCACATCGGGGCTGGTGGAGTATCCTCCTGCCCTCAACGCACTCACATCGTCAGTATAAGAGGCTCGGTCGTAATAGTGGGATTCTTGGTGCATCGCAAAGGTGCGAAGATCACGCTTCATAGTCGCGATCAACGCTCTGTCCTTGACGTGCTTCAACCTCGGCATTGCGATCGTCGTGAGCAAACCGATGATCGTGAACACTAGCAGAAGTTCAACGAAGGTCATGCCCCTACGATTCAGCATGAAATCCTCTCGCCGGCCGGAGATTGTGTGGGCTCTGGAACTTCAAAAATGCAGTGAATATGCGTTGTGAGGCAACCTCGTCAGCATTTTGCGTCCAACCAATTGTCGCCCACGCCAATATCGACCACCAGGGGCACATCGAGGGACGCCGCATCTTCCATCTTCTCGCGCACCAAGCCGCTTGCCGATTCGACCTCATCAGCGGGGGACTCGAGCACTAGTTCATCGTGGACTTGGAGCAGAATCGCAGCTTCGAGTTGAGATTCTCTCAACGCCCGATCGAGGTTGGGCATCGCGATCTTGATAATGTCGGCTGCCGATCCCTGAACCGGTGAGTTCATGGCTGTCCGTTCCCCAAACGCACGGACATTATGGTTCTTGCTGTTGAGTTCCGGAATGTACCGACGGCGCCCAAACAGCGTCTCCACATAGCCGAGTCGTTTCGCCGCCTCGATCGTTTCATCAAGGAATCTCCTTACGCCTGAAAATCTCGTGAAGTAGAGATCGATGAACTCTCGCGCATCGTCCTGCGATATATCCAGGTGGCGGGCCAAGGAGAACGCTCCCTGACCATATATGGTGGCGAAGTTGATAGTCTTCGCGCGCGCGCGCATCTCCGAGGTCACCTGATCGGCCGGCACCTCGAAAATGACTGCTGCGGTCTCCTTATGTATGTCGCCACCGCGCCGAAAAGCGTCGATGAAGGCCGAATCATGAGACATGT
>JBDGYW010001396.1:0-2078 GCA_039588935.1 Gemmatimonadota bacterium
GCCCCGCTTGCCTCGCCTGACGACGCCATTGAACCACTCAGGCGGCGGGTGACAGCACTCCTTGCCGTCTCGTTTGACGAACGTCTTGCCACTGCAGCCAGAGGCGTGAGCGAACCGCCGACGCTTGAGGCATATCAGGTGTTTGATGAGGGCCTTCAGCTTTACCTCTTGTCGGCTCATGACGCAAACCCGATCCCGCATTTCTACCGAGCATTCGCGCTCGATACCAGCTTCGTCATCCCCCTGTTCTACGCAACTCACGTGCACAACAACCTCGGTCAGTGGACGGCGGCGGACTCACTGCTGACCATCGTCGAACGCTTCAGGGACCGGCTGAGTGGTTACGACCGGCACTGGCTTGACTACTTGAGATCACGAACCGAGGGTGACAATCAGGCAGCGCTGCTGGCCATTCGGCGAGCGGCCGAACTCGCACCGGGCTCAAAGGCCGTGTACAACCGGGCACACCAGGCACTGCACAACAACCGCCCACAGGAAGCCGTTGACGCACTCCTGACTCTCGATCCTGATCGGGGGCCGATGCGGGGGTGGAGACCCTACTTCGAGCAACTCATAGCAGCATATTCGGCTCTAGCCGAGCACGAGAGGGAGCTGGAGGTAGCGCGGGTGTATCGCGAGGCCTACGGTGACGATCTCGCGACACTCGCAAATGAAGCTGCCGCTCTCGCTGCACTAGGGCGCGTCGAGCAGGCCAACGCCCTGCTCGACGAAATAACCGCCCTGCCCGAGCGGGGCCTGAGCCAGGGAGACATGATTCTGGGTATCGCTCTGAGCCAACGCCGTTTTGGGCTATTCCATGAAGCACGGACCACTGTAGACCGGGCAATGCGATGGTTCGACGCCAGGCTCCCGGAGACCAAATCGAGCGCAGCATGGCGTTCGTCCTATGCAGCAGCATTGTACGTGGCGGACCGCTGCGACGAGGCCTACGGTGTCGCGAAGTCATTGTCGGAGGAGTTCCCGCAAGACTTCCAGTATCGGGGGCTTGTCGGCGTCCTCGCTGCGTGCCGGGGAGATCATGCTGAAGCTCTCGAGATCTCGCAATGGCTCGAGGTTTTCGATAGAGCCCACCTGAGGGGGAACCATACGATGTGGCGGTCTTTGATCGCTGGAGCGCTCGGCGATGGCGAGAATGCGGTGGCACTCTTCAGGCAGGCACTCGCACGAGGGGCGACATACCCCAACCGATCGGATTATGGCTGGATTGCGTTCGAGTCCGTCCGCGACTATCCGCCGTTCCAAGAGATCATGAGGCCGAAGAAGTAGTAAGGGCCCTGAGAAATCAGGACTTGGTAAGCCGCCTGGGATCGGTTACCATTGCTTCCGACGAAAGTTTGCCACCGAGTTAAAGAGGATCCCACTCAAGGATCTGCTGGCGCTCGGCGGCTGGAAGGACTACAAAACACTCCTCGAGCGCTATCAGTTGCCGGACCCGGAGGAGCTCAGAGAGTCGCTGGAAGATCGTGTCCCACAGGGGGTTAGGGCACCCAACCGACAGTCAAACCGACAGTCAGGGCCCTGAAGGCGCGCGCCTCTACCGACAGACAACTCGCTAAGTTATTTTCTTTGCTGCATTTAGCAATTTTGGGACAGGTGGCCGAGAGGTCGAAGGCGCGCGCCTGGAGAGCGCGTAGGCGGTAACCCCGCCTCGTGGGTTCGAATCCCACCCTGTCCGTATCGAACTCAAAGCCCCGCGACGGTCAGCCGTAGCGGGGCTTTCTCACGCTAGCATGCTCTCCTTGGTGTCAAAACAGCTCTAAACGCTCGCTGGGCCTGAAGCTGTCGATGATCCCGGCATCAACCCAGTAGATGTCACGACTCCCATTGATGGTGCTGTTGAAGAACACGTACTTGCCGTCCGGAGTGACGTACGGGCGCGTATCATCGGCGGTTGTGTTTACCCCTTCCCCCAGATTCATCGGGGTTGTCCAGGTGCCGTCCTGCGTACGGTATGAGATGAAAATGTCGTTTTCGCCAAAGCCACCGGGCCTGTCCGAGCAAAACAGCAAGTAACTTTCGTCGGGTGCGATGAACGGATCGTGATCGTTGAACTCGGT
>JBDGYW010001397.1:0-2077 GCA_039588935.1 Gemmatimonadota bacterium
ATGATGATTGGGTCTTTTCGTGTGCCCTTCATGATGGGGATCTCCAGCACGTCGCAACACCCACGACATGCGTTTTGTAGAACGTGGCCTCCTTCGTACGACCGTCGCTCATCGACTCGTAACGGATCTTGATGGCCGTCTCGTTGTCGTGTTCAATGGCGGCATCTCGAAACGTGTAGGTGCGGCCGGTGTTCAGAAAGAAGCAGATGCTTAGCAGCGGCCACGCCCTTGCTTTTGCTCGTCTCTTCATTACGTCACCTCACACATATTCATAGGTCTGTACCAGGAATGGGATCTCGGCCGTCCGAAGGTACGCCGTCTCATCCTCTTCGTCCCGGTAGAATGCTGGCCCCGCACCTTCCCGCTTACACTGGACAATGCCGGTCGCTGTCCCGAGCCGGGGGTATTTCATCGCCGCTACATTAACAACGGCTCTGGCATAGCGCAGAATGCGCTTCTTGAGCGTCGCCTTGCTCTCGTTCGCGGAGTTGTTCATTAGGACAGAGACAACGATCTCATGGTCACTCTGGTCGGTCCCCGGCGAGTGCGTGGTGGTGGTGATGGCGACAGGGATAGACGCACGAGCGTCAACGACGATGGCCGGATACGCAGGCGTGTGAGCGTCGTCTACTTCAAAAGCGTAATAGTCTGCATCGGCGACATCGTCTAGGGTGATGCCGTCTGCCATATCAGCGTCGATAATGTCCAGCTCCGCCGGCAGATAGGTTTGCAGAGTGGTGATCATCTGGGCGACTGCGTACTCAGCGCCTTTGATAGGCATAGGTCTCTCTTAAGCGTTACGTTCGACTGCCCGCTTCCGCTTATTGAACTCGTTCAAGAGTTCTAGTTTGAAGTACTCTATGTCGCCGGGCTTCTTATCCATCAGGCTGCGACGTGGGAGGTTATCAGCACCCACCTGATGCTTGAACCCAACCTCATCACGGAACCCAAGGACGTACCGGAATGGCTTGACGAACTTCTTGATGTACGCCGGATGCGACACCTTTGTCGCCTTGTCGAACAGCGTGTCCGTCAGCCTCAATATCTTCTTGGTCGGAAACCACTTCTTCTTCCATGCGGCATACCCGGGCGAGAGCGCGGGCCATGGCCCGGTTGCTACTGTCGCGCCTTGGGTTGAGAATGCGAGTCGAACCTGCCTTGAGTTCTCCCGGGCCATGACCTTCATAATCGGCCCGCGCTTGTCGCGCTCGGTGAACTTCAAGGCGTCCACGTTGAGCCTTATCCGCTCAATCCCGGGGTGGTTCACCCGCATCAGGATCTTCAAAACTTGTCCCCCATCCCGATCTGAATCGACTCGTTGTACGGTGCTGTCCCGCTGGACGGTGCCGCCTGCGTGTCCCCGCTGATGATGTGGTCCGTAGACAGGCTCGCCAGATTCCCGCGCACCTCGTCACCGAGGAAGCCGTACAGGCGCGGCGTCTTCGTCTCGTCGCCCGTGTACTGGCGCCACAACCCGAGAAGCTCGGGGATGCGTTCGGTCCGCCGCGTGCCTTCCTTGAACGACTGCGCGACGGTGTAGTCCATTGCCGACCCGATGGCGTTCGCCTCCCGCAGCAAGTCCTCGAGGCGCGACCCGCTGATGACCGTCGTCGGCGTGACCGTGTACCCGAGGCGGGCACACATGCCCATCAACACCGCCGCCCGTGTCTCAGCGAACCCCGCCGCCTCCGTACTGGACGGCGAGGTCGTGGCGGTGATGGCCTGCTGCAGCCACCGCTCCATGTCCGTCTCGGCACAGAAGGCGTTTGAGAAGTTCGGGGAGAAGGCAGAACCGGCAGACACAACCGAGAAGTCCACCTGCACCTGCCGCAGCATCGAGTCGGCGTTGATCTCCTTGACCCACAGGCTATACAGGCCGGTGCTGGCCGGCGTAAACGAGATGGTGTAGTACCCGGTCGCGCCGGTCTCGGTGAAGGTGACATCTTCTGCTGCGGCGACAAGTCCGGTGCCTGGATTCCGCTTGAGCGTGAACTCGATATCGGTCGTCTCGACCATGCCGGTCTTCGGCACCCCGGCGGCGGTGAGATATTGCCAGTTATAGAAAACCAGATTGCCG
>JBDGYW010001398.1:0-2076 GCA_039588935.1 Gemmatimonadota bacterium
CGAGGGCGCTATCGTTCGTTAATGCCTACCTGAAAGAGCACGGCGTACAGCAAGGTATGCACTACCGTGCCTGCGCGAAGCCCACATAATGCCTTGGATTGAAGGAAATTGCACCTCCTTCGCACACTCCGTAGTAGCTAAATAGTCTGCACTCGTAGTGCCTATCTGTCGGTCTGCCTATATTGTGTCTTGAAACCTGCCGGCACGAGCCTTTGAGGCTGCAAGAGAGCGCCCGGCAGCGACGAGCAGGGGAGGCAAGAGCATGACGACAAGACAAGATATCGAGAGCAGAGCGGAGTACCTGAGGGCGAAAGCCAAAGAGGTGAGACTCAACATACTGCGTATGATTTACATCGCCCAATCCGGCCATCCGGGGGGCGCTCTTTCGGCAGCGGATATCGTCACCGCGCTCTACTTCGATTTGATGAAGCTCGATCCGCCCGACCCTCACTGGCCCGACAGGGACCGGTTCGTACTGTCGAAAGGCCACGCGTGCCCGGTCTGGTATGCGTGTCTGGCGCTGAAGGGGTTTTTCCCCATGGCGGAGCTGAGTACGCTGCGCAAGTTCGAGAGCATACTACAGGGGCATCCAGATATGAAGAAGACGCCGGGTGTTGACATGACCACCGGTTCGCTGGGACAGGGGCTGAGCTGCGGCGTGGGGATGGCGCTGGAGGGCAAGATGCTCAAGAAGGACTATCGCATCTACGTGATGCTGGGTGATGGCGAGATAAACGAGGGGCAGGTCTGGGAATCGGCTTCGCAGGCAGCCAAGTTCAAGCTCGACAATCTCATTGCCATTATCGACAAGAACAACCTTCAGATGGACGGCTATACGCACGAGGTGCTGCCGATGGATCCCATAGACAAGAAGTTCGAGGCCTTCAACTGGCACGTGCTGAGAATGGATGGGCACGACATGAAGCAGATTCTGGCGACCTTTGAGAATGCCCACGCGCTTCGCGGCAAGCCCGTGTGTATCATCGCCGATACGGTCAAGGGTAAGGGCGTGAGTTACATGGAAGATGTTCGGGCCTGGCATGGCAAGGTCCCTACGGAAGAGCAGTACGAATTGGCACTTCAGGAGATAGAAGGAGCGTGAATATGATGGTACAGAAAGCGAAGAATGCGACCCGCAAGGCCTTCGCGCTGCGCATGGACGAGTATGGCGCGATCGATCCCGAATTCGCAGTGTTCGAAGCCGACATCGGCTACTCGACGTATTCCTATGTCTTCGGCGAGCACTACCCCGAGCGGTATTTCAACATGGGTATCGCGGAGTGCGGCATGGTAGGCGCGGCCGCGGGGATGGCTGCGGGGGGCAGGACTGTCGTGGCGTGCGGCTATGGCGTGTTCCTTACGATGCGCGCGGTGGAGGCGGTGCGGACGTTTATCTGTTACCCCAATCTCAACGTCAAGTTCCTGTCATCGCACGGCGGGGTGACTGCGGCCATCGACGGCGTGACGCACCAGGCGACCGAGGACCTGGGCATGATGACCACTCTTCCGAACATGACGGTGCTTGCGCCGGCCGACGAGAACGCGGCGCGTGCGGCGTTCGACGTGGCGATGAACACGCCCGGTCCGGTTTTCGTTCGACTGATGCGCGATCCGTTGTACAATATCTACGACCGCGATGAGCAATTCGAGGTCGGCGGCAGCAAGGTCGTGCGTCCGGGCTCCGATATCACTATCGTGAGCTTCGGCGACATCCTTTTCCAGGCGCTGGAAGCGGCTGAAGAGCTGAGCGTGAACGGGATTTCCGCCGAGGTCATCGACATGTACTCGATCAAGCCTTTCGATACGGCCACGCTGCTCGAGTCGCTGGAGAAGACCGGATGCCTGCTTGTGGCCGAGAACCACCAGAAGCAGAACGGGCTGGGCTGCGCGCTGGCCACATACTGCCTGAAACACAAGCCGGTTCCCTTTGATAATCTCGGCATCGAAGACACTTTCGCCGAGAGCGGGAATTATTATAAGGTGATTGACAAGTACGGGATTTCGCACAAGCAGATCGCGGCGGCGGCGGAACGCGTCGCGGTCAAGAAGACGCAGGAGGTAGCGCTTGTCTGAGCC
>JBDGYW010001399.1:0-2074 GCA_039588935.1 Gemmatimonadota bacterium
AAGGCGTAAGCTGCAGGAACAGGAACCCGCACAAGTCGTGTTCGTGTTCCGAGCGCGGCACCCACCGAAGTGAGAAACTCTCGTTGGGTGACATCTCCGTCGTTGGTAACATTGATCGGGCCAGTTACGTCTGGATGCTCGAGTGCTGCCAGAACGGCATCCGCAACATTTCCTGCGTAGACAACGGAGAGTGAGTTGGTCCCGGTCCCAACGAGGGGAGCGTATCCGTGTTTGAGGATACGGACCACGTGGGGAAGAAAAGTTCGATCCCGCTCCCCATAGATCACACAAGGTCGGAGGCTGACTGCTGACAACCCGGTTTCCTGAGCCACCGCGGCGACTGTCTCTTCAGCGCTGCGCTTGGAGCGAGCGTAGAACTCTGTCGCCAACAGTTCGGCCCACTCGGTGTTCTCGTCGATGTAGTCTGCGTCGAGCCCGGCGCCGCGTCCGTAAACGGCCACGGACGAGATGTGTACCAGCCGGATGCCTCGCTTGGCGGCTGTGAGGGCCGCGTTTTTGGCGCCATTGGCGTTGATTGCCTCGAACGTGTCCCAGTTTCGGCGCGTTGTGATGATGGCCGCGGAGTGCACGATTGCGTCCGTGCCGTTAGCGTGTGCCCAGGTCCGGTCATTCTCCACCGACCCGAAGACGGCTGTTGCACCGAGACTCTCGACAAGATCCTGTCCGAGGCCGTCACGGACCAACGCGCGTACCGTGTGCCCACGTTCGCATAGGAGTTGAATTACGTGGCTGCCAACGAGCCCAGTGCCTCCGGTGACTAACACAAGCATGATTACGCGATCGTTGCGGGTGTCACAATGCGAAAACGATGGCGCGCATGCCCAAGACGATGCAGAGGATGGCTACCGCCGCACCCACGAGGTTACCGCACCAGCCGTTCACATTGTCGCCAAGTCGGGTCCGATCGTTCATGGCGATGAGTAGGACTACTGCAACTATGGGCAACACCAGGCCGTTCACCAACTGAGCGAGAACGATGAGCGGGACGGGACGGAACCCGATCAACGCCGTGCCCGCTCCAACGAAAATGCATCCCGCCCAGACCGAGCGCGCCAACGGAGTCCGCACGTCACGACGATGCCCGAGTGCGTCAAGCAGCGTGTATGCTGCCGCAAGCGGTGCTGTAACTGCGGAGGTAATTCCAGCGGCAGCGTAGCCGACCGCGAATGCGTGGCCGGCCCAAGGTCCAAGCAGCGGTCTGAGTTGCTCTGCCATGTCACTCGCGGATCGCACGTCCGCTCCATCCAACGCTGCCGACGCTGTCACTACGACTGCAGCCGACACTATGCCCCCGAGTCCGATCGCGAGAATCAAGTCCCACCGAACCGCCGTTAGATCTTCGACACCGGACCATCGTTCGCGCACGACAGCGGCATGCAGGAATAGATTGTACGGTACGATCGTCGTACCTATCAGAGCGAGAGCTGTGAGTTCAGCGCCCTCTGGCAGCTGTGGCACGAACATGCCGCTCATTATGTCCCCGAGCTGCGGCACAGTGAGTAGCGCTGTTGCAAAGAATACAAATCCCATCACCGCAACACACGCGGCCAGGACTCGTTCGACGAGCTTGTATTGACCA
Organism: Gemmatimonadota bacterium; assembly: GCA_039588935.1. Classification (GTDB taxonomy): domain Bacteria; phylum Gemmatimonadota; class Gemmatimonadetes; order Gemmatimonadales; family GWC2-71-9; genus JBDGYW01. The sequence goes on from JBDGYW010001399.1 coordinate 1,601, forward strand.
GTCCACAAGAGTGCACCCGCCAGGATCGCACCAATCGCGACCCAAACGCGGAGTGGAACACCGGTTACGGATTCGAGTCCTAGTCCTGCTCCGGTGAGATTTCCGGCCTGGTATGCCGCGGCCCCTCCAACAACGGCGACCGCGGCGAGTGAAGCCAGAGTGATTCCTAGCCACGGCGGGCCGCTCACCGATCGGAGGGCCTGACCCAAACCGCTTCCCGTGGCCAACCCAAGCCGCGCGCTCATCTCTTGGAGCACGATGGTGGCGATCGTGGCGAACACCAACGCCCAGAGCAGTGTGGTGCCGAAACGAGCACCGGCCAGGGTAGCTGTGGTCACGGTTCCCGGCCCGATGAACGCAGCTGCGACTATTACACCAGGCCCTACTCCTGCCCACCGTTTCATGTTCGCAGCTCCAAGAGGGTCTGGATGCCGTTCAGCCGTAGTAACCCGCGCGGGCGTACGACCGGTCAAG
>JBDGYW010001400.1:0-2072 GCA_039588935.1 Gemmatimonadota bacterium
GTTCCCGTCGGCCAGTCCTACCGGCTGATCAGCGTCTCGTGTCGCTGGAGCGCGGCCCCCACCACGTCCGAGTTTTTCACCATCACCGCAGACCTGAACGCCGGTCCCTCGTTTGACGTGCTCCTCTACACGGTCGATCCGTCCGTTGCCGCCACGTACAGCCTCCTGTTTCTTCCCGATCAAGAAGAGATATTCGAGGGCGGTGACGCGATCACCGCGACCTATGCCGGAACAGACGCACGCCAGTGGGGCCTCCAGATCACAATGAAGGCGGTGTGAGATGGCACAAGTTCTCAACGGATACTATAGGCCGAACGATATCGAGTCATTCCATCCTCGCGTCGCGGTGTGGCGCACGGCTCTCGCCAACTGGAATTTCACCGACGATACCGGCGCGACCGGAGCCTACACGCTCTACACGGTGACGGGCGACGTGTACGTGCAAGTCACCGGATTGTGCCAAACGTCCATCACCGGCGCGGGTACGATTGAGGTCGGCATCGCGGGCAGCACAGCATCATTCATCGCGCAGACGACCGGCACGGACCTGGACCAGTACGAGACCTGGCAGGACGCGACGCCCGAGGCCAACCCCGGCGGCGTGACGCTGGAAACACGAACATTCCAGCTTGCCAACGGAGAGGACATCATTTTCACCATCGCCGGGGCAGTGCTCACGGCAGGCGACATCAATTTTATGTGCCGCTGGTTCCCGGTGACAGACAACGGTGCGGTGGTAGCGGCAGCGTGAACGCAATACTAAACGGCATCGCGGGCGTCCTCAGAGGAATGATCAGCGCCACGGTGGCGCGCCCGCTGCGCGTTGACTCCTCGACGCATTCGCTCCAGATAATCGACTATGCGCATCACGAGATCCACGGCGGCAGCTCGTTTACTGTTGCGGATACCGTAACCGCCAACACCGCGACCGTCAAATGGCAGGTCACCACGCCGAACACGACAACATACACACATCTAATTTTTACGCTGACTTGTACTGGCGAGGCGACATTCCTGGTGACGGAAGGCTCGGATCGTGTCGATGGTACGGCTCTGACCGAAATCAACCGGAGGCGTGTTGGGACCCCGGCGGCGGCATCCACAATCGTCACACGAACACCGACGGACGGATCGACGGACGGGGCGATCATTTTGTTCAGTATGCGCAACGGGATCACCAACATAGCGAGCAAAAACATCGAAGGCGGCAGCGCAAGAGCGACTAACGAGTGGATACTAAAGCCAAACACAAAGTACGTCATCTCGATCACGACGTATGCCGACGCTTTTGCGACGTGCCTGCTTGACTGGTACGAGCACGCGGACGCTAATTGATATGCCTAGACTGATGAAACACTGGAAGCGCATCGCTCTGGCCCTGCTCGCGTGGCTGATCGCGTGGATCGTGACGAGGGATTGAGATGAGCTACATAACCATTTCGGAGCTCCGCCAATACCTAGACCTAAAAGACACCGATACCTATACGCCCGCATTCGGCGCGGATACGCTCACGCTCTCTGATGTGTCGTTCCGCAATACGCTCAAGACCGGCACCGAGGTCACGGTGGATTCATCGCTCGACGATCCGCCTGCGCCACTCGCAGAGGGCACGGTGTACTATGTCATTGCCGGGGCCGATCAGGTGATCCAGCTTGCCACGACATCGGCGCTGGCTACGGCGGGCACGCAGATCAACTTGACCGATGACGGCACGGGCACGCATACGATCACCAGGGAGGATGCGGATACCGCGATCCTCACGAGGGCGATCAGCGCAGCAGAGACGTATATCAACGGGCAGACGAATAGAGTGTTTGAGGCCACGACGGCAACGCGGCGCTATGACAGGAGCGCGCTGAACCGCTGGGATAGGCGGCAGCTTGACCTACTGCAAGATGATCTGCTGACTGTGACGTTGCTCGCCAATGGAGACACCGCGGGCACGTCCACGTATACCTCGACGTTTGCGGCGGACACGCTGACTCTAGCAACGGCTAGTGTTTATGCCAACCTAGAGACGGGCACGCCGGTCACGGTGTACTCGACCACGGGCGATCCTCCCGATCCGCTC
>JBDGYW010001401.1:0-2071 GCA_039588935.1 Gemmatimonadota bacterium
TACGGAAGCGAGCCAGACGGCGGAAACGTCAATTCTGTCCGACACTGAAGCGTCGCAAACTGCGGAAACGTCTATTCTGGCAGACACTGAAGCGTCCCGCACGGATGAAGCGGCGATCCTTGTCGATACCGAGGCCAACAAGGTCATCACGGACGCATTGGGCGCGACGGCCGCTGCCAATCTCGCGAAGTCAGCGGGGAACGCTGGAATTATCAGCGGCACAGTCAGCAATGCCGTGCTCACGCCGACGACAACGGCGTTTGCAGCGGACGACATCACAGAGGCCACGGCGGATCACTACAACGGGGCAATCGTAGTTTGGATGACGGGAGCACTGGCCGGTCAGAGAACAGATATCACCGATTATTCACTCGTGAGCAGTGAGGGCAACTTCACAGTGACCGCCATGACTGAAGCTCCAGCCAACAACGACACATTCATCATCGTGTGACATGGCATTTTCCGGATCTCAGACAACACGGCTTGGTGTCTCCGGGTTCACTCGGGGGCTGTATGGGAGTTTCGCAGGGAAGGTTGAGTCTGCCGCCATCAAGGGGATACCCGTCTTTGCAGCAGGCGAGGTTTACCTGCCCGGTTTTCCGGAGGGCCAGGTTTTCACGCCGGGTTTTCCGGAGGGTGATGTCTTTACGCCGGGATTCCAGCAGGGAGAGAGTGTCTGATGTCGTGTTTTGATGTCGTGTTCAACGAGGACGGATCGGCCACGGCACTCGGCCGTATTACAGCACGGGACGGCAGTGGCGCCGCGACCGGCTTGGACGGGGAGGGGAACTTCCTGCAGGTTGCAGATGTCTCAACGATCACCTGCAACGTGTACGATCTGGACTCCGACACGCCTGATACTGCCATCATTACGCCGACTGTCACGGTCGCCACATCGGTTCTCGATACGGTTGCCACGACGAACGTGCTCTGGACGAAGGACTCCATCGGCTACAACTTTATTCACGATCTGCCGATCACTGCGTTTCCGACCGGCGGCAACATGTATCTCGTCGAATACAAGATCACGACAGCCGGTGGCACAGTGGGATTCGGACGCTACAAAGGCATCGCCTGCCCGGCGCATGGTAGTTAATCGTCCTGTTCGCGCTTTCTCCGCCAACGCTCCTCGGCCGCCTTGCGGGCAATCTCGCACCGCTGCTTCTTTGTGAGCCGCTTCTTGCGGGCGTTCCCAGCCTTGCTGGCGATCTGTCGCCGTCGCTCGGCTGTCAACTTCTCGCTGCGGGCGCGGCCACCCTTGGCGGAAATCTCCCGAAGCATATCAGGGTCGTCGTGGGCGAATCCCTTACCCATTCGTTTCTTCTTTTTCGCCATCAAGCACCCGCAGCAACCGCCGTGCATAGTGTTCCGTAGTGAAATTCTCCAGCGCCCGCCGCCGACCTTCCTCTGCCCGTTCACGGACATCCACGGCGCCGTTCACTGCCGCGGCCAGGGTTTCATCGTCCCAGTCCCGCTCCAGTACAATCTGGAGGTCGGAAAAGTGCTCACGGTACACGCTGTCATCCGGCAAATCACCAGCAACGCAACAACCGGACAGCCAACTCTCGAAATACTTCGCGAGGGCATACCGCCAGCGGGACGACGTGCAGAGGCTGATCTGAGATTTTGCCAGATCGGACGCATAATCGGCCACCTGATCCATGTTCTTCCGCTCATTCTTCATCCAGTAGCCGGGGTGGGTGCGTAATCGTGCCGAAATCGACCCAGATTTGACCATCTGCTGCAATCGGCACCGAAACGGGTAATGTTGACTCGAACACGTGCCGCTCAACAGGGGCGATTCTGTGCGATCTGAGCGGGTGTTCAGAAATGTATGCCTGTCAGCAGAATGGGGAATATGGGCAACCTTCATCCCCAGTTCCCGGAATCGACCCAAGTCGTTCTCGTGGTGGGCGATGCACAGGTCGTATCCGGCCGTTTCCCGCTGCCGGCGATCCCGGTCCCACCAGAATTCGTTGAAGCATGTCACCTTCAGGAGTGGTGCCGCTTCCCACTCCCGCATGGGAGGAATTCCGAGGCTGGGCTTGCCCTCTGGCTTGTAGAAAATGGC
>JBDGYW010001402.1:0-2070 GCA_039588935.1 Gemmatimonadota bacterium
CGATGTTTGAATTCTCGATGGTCAGATTCGCGATCTGCGACCCGGTGACGCTCACGTTGGTGATCTTCGAGAAGGCGCAGTCCACAATGTCCGAGTTGGTAATTGAGACGTTGGTGATCTTCGAGAAGTCGCAGTCGTTGATATCCGAGTTGGTGATCGAAACGCTCGTGATCTTGCTCCAAGCGCAGTCCACGATGTCGGAGTCGGAGATCGAAACATTGGTGATCTTCGAGAAGTCGCAGTCCACAATGTCGGAGTTGCTGACGCTGACGTTAGTGATCTTGCTCCAGTCGCAGTCCACGATGTCGGAGTTCGTAATGGAAACGTTGGTGAGCTTTGAAAACTCGCAGGAGACGATATCCGCATTGACGATGCGGATGGGGTCGGTGGTGCGGTCAAACTTGCCGTCGCCGATCGTGCCGTCTGGTGGGAGGGCCTGCCCGACCTTCCCGGCCTCCGTATTGAAGCGCCGCATCAACTCCACAAGCTGCGGGTCGCGCTCGCCGAAGAACACTCGATAGATGGCGGTGTCGTCGGTTTCCTTCTCTATTTCGAGTTCCTGAATGGTGTAGGTGCCGGAAATTGAGAACGCATCGCTTGTGATGCCCAACCCCTGCCCGACCGCTAGGCCATCGCGCCAGACCGTCAGCTCGCCGGTCTCCCTCGGGCTGGTGCGTTTCGTCAACTCCATCTGCGCCTTCAGTGACAGCACGCTGCTGCTGGTGATGGCGCGGTCCACCAGCGTCAGGGAGTAGATCCGCCCGTACTCGCTCTGGTGGCCTGCGTTCTGTGCGGTCGCGGAGAGTTCGGCGCCACCGCTCGGGTTGAGTGCCCCAAGGACGGTCACCTTATTGGCCACGCCGGCGTAATCCTTTTTGTAGTTGTCGAGCTGGTAGGCGAAGGTGGATACCTCATCCGGGGCATCGCTCACCCCGAAGGGGGCGGCTGAGAAGTTGCTGCCGGCGTAGTAGAGGTACTTGCCCGGCGTCAGGCACCACAGGGCGCCGGTGATCGACGCCAGCTCCTCCAGGAGACGGCGGAGGGTGAGGTCCTTCGCCTCAAACTCGGCGAGCGTCTGCGTCGACGAAACGTTGGTGGTATCCACCTCCCCGAGAGCACTGAACGCATCCTGGATGATGTATTGGTCGGTCTTGTTCTCGTAGGTTTCATTGACGATCACCGTATCGAGCAGGAGCATGTGGTCCTGGCACTCGAACCGCCATTCATCCAGGTTCGGGCTGATGCGGTTGTACTCAAGGCTGGTGGCGTACCCGGAGAAGAGCACGTTCTCCGGCGAACTGTCGGCTTCGAGAATGACAACCGTGTCCAGGTTGTTGATCTCGGCCGCGGTGGAGAACTTGGCCGTGCCGAATTGCGCGAAATCGTACCGGGGACCGATTACCTGATCCACCAGGAGCGTGAAGCGGGCTGTGCCGATTTCACCATTGAGCGAATTGCGGATGAGGCACTCCTCAAGCCGCACGTTCTCCGAGAGGTCGGTACCGTTGATTTTGATTTGGAACCGCATCGGTGCTAGGCCCTCTGAAGCTGAAACTCGGCGACCACCTCGCTCTTCACCTGCCGCGCCACCGCAGCCACCAGCCCGCTGAAGTGCACGTCCACATCCACCTTCGCCTTCATGCCGGCGATGTCACGCACGCCGCGGGCAACGTCGTCGGTGAGCTGTGCCAGGCGGGTAATGCCGCCGTCGATCGCCTGAAGTTGGCTCACCGCGGCCACCTCTGCGTCAGCCATCCGTTGCCAAGTCGCCGGCCCTTCATCGCGGAGGGTTTTTAGAGCAGGGATCACGTCGTCTTCGAGGTGGCCGACAACAGCGTTCCAGGTCTGGTGGCCCGGCCCCCAGATGTACTCGTTGATGTCATTGAGCTTCGGCAACCACTGGTTCTGCATCAATAGGGTGTTCTTCGTGACCAGGTACGTCCACCAAAGTGTTTTGTCAATCTCGAACAGCAGATTGTGGGATTTCAGGCCCGTGACAGCGTTGAACCCGCCGAAGAACACATCCGCCGCTCCCGTAACACCGCCCAGACCGCCGCCGCCTGGGACGCC
>JBDGYW010001403.1:0-2069 GCA_039588935.1 Gemmatimonadota bacterium
TGGTCTAGGCATCCGACCCTCCGATGATAACCACTTTGATGCCGCCGATTGTTGGCGTGCCGTCGAACCGAAACTCGACCCATCCGCGCCGCTTGGCTTCTTCAAAATCCCGTTCGTTCATGAACTGTTTCTTTGGTCCAGGGTTGTGGGCCGCCACCTTGGCCGCCGATGAGATGAGCGCCTCTTCGAGCGTGGATGGCCTAGGCATCTCTCTGCTCCTCGCCAAACCCATCGCCAATCGTGTCGACCGTCATCACTTTCATCCCTGGCTCGAAGTTCACAGCGTCAGATGACGTCATGGTCAGCGTCGTCATGCCGTCCTTGTCCCAACGCTTCTGCGCCCAATTTCTTCTTGTGTTCCAGCCCCACTTGAAACAGAAGGCCGCAACACAGATGTAGGCGATGATGTGAATGACGTAGTCAGGCATCGGGGTCCTCGCTTGGGCCTTCATTCGTGTCTATCCCCATGGTTTTTATCGATTTCTCAGTTAGTAGGATTCCTGGACTGTTCGATATTGCATCTTTGACGACGTCCTCCAACTCCTTGCACCGCTCCAGCAACGCGGCGATGTCGGTGGGGGCGTGGGCGATGAGGTCGGCGTCTGACCTGCTAACGTCTAGTCCTGAATCCATCCCGTAATCGCCCCAAGAGCCGACCACGGTCGTGAAGTCTGAGCTTTCAATACTTCCGGCCACAATATTAGAACGCTCCTCCTGATACTCGTCTGGCTCCCTGAGAATGTAGACACTGCACCCACCGCCCAACTCAACACTCTCCTTGGGCATGAACTCTGGATAGGCAAAGACCCACGGCCCCGGCGTCGCAGCCTCCAGCCGTGCGCGGATTGCTTTGAGGTCAGGTTTAGGCATCGCCCACCCCCTCACCGCAACGGTCTTTGCCTGCGCATGCCTTGGCTCTTACGTCGTCAGTGGCTAAACCCCTGCAGCAGCCAGACTCGCAATCGTCGTGCTCTAGGCACAGTTCGGCGCACGTGGCCTCGTCGTCTATTTGGTCCAGAACGCAGAGCATACCGTTGCAGCATTCGTCGATATCAGACGCGCAAGCCTGACCTCTACGGATACACGTGTTCGCAACGATGATGCCTGAGTCGGTGTATGCGTTCGCGTCGTCTACTGATGGAAAGCAGACACAGAGCGTCAGCACGAGGCTACTCGCCGTTCGTGAGATACTCCTTCGCCTCACCGAGCCAATCGATGAGCATGTCGATGGCAGCCGTGTCCGTGATACTCGTGGCAAGCTGCTCGTTGTTCTCGCTGTGGGCGACGCGGCAGATGAGACGCTTCCACCCTGCCTGATGCTCGAGCACCTCGCAAAAGAAAAGGTTGTGTTGGAACGCTTGTGGCTTTGGCATCCCGGCATGCTACTCCATTTCGAAGTCGCGATGTCCGCCATTGTCAAAGTCACTGTAATCGCTCCAATCCGGCCACTTCCAGTAGCTCGTCCTTGGAGATGGTTCCGAACACGTTGCACTCTTCGACGAACAGCCACACGTTCCCGCCGACGACGACGTCCGTGCTGTAGATGCGATTGAAGATGATATGCGTGCCAGGCTTTAGACGGTTCTCGACGAAGTGTCCGCCGTCATTGTATGCACCTGGGCCAGCGGACATCACTTCGCCATACACCATCTCTATCTGCCGTGTCGGTGGTACTTCTATTCCACCTTTGGTACGTATCGGTCGGCGCTGCTTGGGTTTGACTAACAGTGTGTTGTTGATTGGTTCGATCATCCAGTGATCTTTCTCGCGGTTTCAGCCCGCGGATTTCAGTTGTTTCGGTTCGTTCTGCTCGAGCTCTTCTGTGAGCTCCTTCACTTCGGCTATTATCGCCTCTGTCGACATGTGGTCAAGGTTGATGTTGATGTCAGTCTTCTGGCTAGCGTATGCCCCGACGCACTTCGCCGCCTCGCTGTAAGCCTTGTACGCCGCCTTGTAGTCCGGTTCTTCGCAGCCTACTCCTAGCTCGGCCTTCTCCGCCACCCTAACCAGGTTGTAGTAGGCATCAATCTGGATCTGTTCCATGTTGCCGAGGCCGATACGCATGAGAC
>JBDGYW010001404.1:0-2068 GCA_039588935.1 Gemmatimonadota bacterium
AGTCGTACCCGGCATTCGCATTCTCATCGCTGGCCCACGTCGGCTCGGCTTCTTGTACGTGTAGCGTGGGTGCCCGAACAACGTAGACACCGCCGCCTTGAGGTGCTCGGTCCAGTGTACTTTGGATACGGTGAGTTCGTCGATCGGCCCACCCAGCGCCCCGGGCATGTTGCCTTTGCTTTCCGCGTGCATCTTGGCTGCGATAAGCTTCTCAGTCCACTCCTGCTCCTCCATCGGATCGAGTTCGTCCGTCTCGCTCATCTTACCTGAGCAGCAGCCCATGCCGCCATTTCCCCCCGGGGCATCGGATTCGCCCCCCTCGGGGGATTCCTCCTCGCCATTCTCCTCGCCATTTAGCTGCGCGTTTTCCTTCTGCTTTTCCTTCTGCTCGTTGTCAGCGTCACCCTTGAGTTTTTCCATATCCTCTTTGCATGCCTGACATTCGCCGCGCTCCTCGTCGCTCTGGTTCTCCAGAAGCCAATGGTACACCTTGGGTACGGTGCCGCCGAGTTCCTCCACCTTGCGGCGGATCTCGGGCGTGGTCTTTACCTGTGAGTGCTTACCCTGCGGCAACCCCGCATCGAAAAGCTGCGTTTCGAGTACGTAATCGCCTGCCAGATTGAACAACTTGAAGCTCGCCCCCTTGGGGAGTCGAGCGAAGAATCGCTGATAGAGGTGCATAACCTCGTGGGCCATTGACCACACTGCATCCTGCATCGTCATGTGGTTGATCCACTCGCGATTGTAGAAGAAGATCCCGCGAGCGGTCACCGCAGTAGTTCGCACGGTCTTTGATTCAATTAGCGTGAGGTTGGTCGCCAGCTTCCCGAAGAATGGGAATTTGTAGAGCAACTCCATGCGTGCGCCGAGAAGCAACTCCAGTGGCTCGATCCCCGATACGGGTTCCTTGCACCAGAATTCTTCTGGATGAGTCGTCGGATTCGGTACGTTTGCGAGCGGGTAGAGTTCCATTGGTTTTCCTTTGTTTCGCTCAGTATAGCATACCCTTGACCACTTGTCAAGGGGCTGGATTCTTTTGGTCCGCGTGCGTTCAAAGCCTATTCAATGTGTGGGAGGCTGAATCGCTTGGGAACCGCGTCCGCCGACACACTACAAATGGCTCAGTAGGCACCCAGCGGAATGCCCCGTCGTCGCCCTATAGCCCCCCGGATGTCAAATCGGGGGGGCAAGCTTAACGCAAGTAGCTACGATTCTCGCATACTTCTCCTTTCGGCTGCTACGCAACCATGTCGAGGAAATCCTCATTCTTGTCGATGAAATCGAGGAAAACCTGATCGGTGAATGCCGCGTTCCGTTCCTTCGACGGCATGTCGGCAATCACTTCGCTGATCGTGAATACCAGCAGCGCCGCCACATCGGGCAGCAACTCGTCGCGCGTGGCGTAGATCATCGCCGCCTTCCACGCCTTCTTGGGGTGCTGCTTCAGGTACATCTCCAGACTCGAAATGGTAGCGTGCAGGCTATCCAAATTGCGAGCGCTCGGAACAGGTGCCCCGTGGGGATCTTTGACGATCGTTTCGGGTGCGATGAGCGAAGTCGAATTGCGCAAATAGGCGCAATACTTCGTCGCGATACCGTGTCCGACGATCCCCATCACCTTTCGAGAAAAGATCGGGTCATCTTGACCAATCTGTCCCTCATAGTGCAACTCGCTGATCGCTTCCCACGTGCGGCACGATGCGAACGCCTTGTCTCTCAGCGCCGTCTCGGGCGTGAAGCTCCGCAAGTCATCCTGACACTTGCGGATATAGCCCAGCGGGAGAGGATGAATTCGGCACTCACCCTTCACTCCGGGCTCACCCTCCTCGCGGAAGGCAGCGCCCCACTTTAGCCAATCTGCGGTCGTCGGCTGTGCGAACGCATGCTCGAAACGATTCGCGAGAGCGGTCGGCATGTCGTTTGCGCCCGCGTTGTCTTCGACGCGGTTACCGCAAGCCACCACCATCACGTTATCTCGCTGGTTCAACTCGCCCCACTTCCCCTCATGCACACCCTTGAAAAACGCGGTCTGCGTCTGGAAATGGGCTGCCGGAACGTCATCGAACAT
>JBDGYW010001405.1:0-2064 GCA_039588935.1 Gemmatimonadota bacterium
AACGGCGACTGGACGTTGCCCACTGCTGCTGGTTCGCCAGCATTCGCTGCGGCCCTCAACGGTCAAGCGATTGCCAACTACCGCGACATCTACCGACTCCACCACCAGGCGGAGGAGCAGCTGTTGTGGACGATGGGCGCTGGCAGTAAGCCTTCGCTCGAAGACATGCCGACTGCCTACTTCCCGTACGGCGGTGGCCTGTGGGGTGACATCGGCGGTGCCACCGATCTGATCCACTTCCAGAATGGCACGGCTTCGAATGACGGCATCCTCCGTCTCGGTCGAGCAGTGCTCATCCCGCCGCGGCAGAACATCATCGTTCGCGCGGTCATCGAGGCGTACGACGACGCTGGCAACAATGCCGTCGTGTTCGGCGCCACGCAGGGCAACCGGAACATGCTGTCGCTCCGCGATAATCTAAATGCGCCTGACTTGGCGCAGAAGGTTATCAGTTTTACGATCGATGGCCTTTTCAGTCGAGATGTACAGTAGGTAAGTACGCGGAATCATTAACGAAACCGCGGAACGCTTCAAGCGGCAAGTCGGGGGCCTTCGGGCCCCCGGCGATGCCACCTACCCACAGCTGTGGAGACGCCAGCGGGTTCAGCCTTTGGCCCGTGGCAGAAAGAAAAAGGCGATGAATCAGTACGACGTAAATTCCCGGTTCATGCAGACGCTGCGACAGATCGCGCCGCAGCTGGCACAGCAGCTCAATGGGCTGCAAGCTGGACAGCGTGTGGCCGCGGCGGACGCGCAGCGCATGAAGCAGGAAATGCAGGACCTGGCGCAGGCGCTCAATTCGGTGGGCGCGACGCGTTCCGGGGGCGCCGATGCCGGCGTCATTCGCATCGAGAACATTCCGGGGCGCCGGGTGCCGTTCACACTGCTCGTGGACATCCCCATCGGTGCCGGCGATACCTCGAAGCGTCAGGCGAGTGTGACGATTTCGCAAGAAGGCCCCTTCGTGGCCGTCAAGCGAATGGCCGCGTTCCAGAGCGCGATGGAGGTCCGCGTTACCGATCCGACCTCGGGCGACTTCACGCAGTTCGTGGGTCGCTCCTACGGTCGGTACCGCCCCATTCACAGCGCGATGGACCTGCTCGACAGCCAGCACAACGGCGTGGCCGATACCGCGGCGTGGTGGTGGAACCACTTTGCCAATGCGCAGGCCGCTGCCGGCGACTTCATGCCCGGCGGTGTGATTGGTCTGCCCTCGAACATGGCATCGTTCCGCACCATGGAATTCGACGGCCGCGTGACCGTGATCAATGCGGGTAGCTCCTATCCGCGACAGAACCTTGCCGTGCCTACGACGATGTGGGCCGACGAGCAGAACGGGGCGTTCCCTCTCGGCGCGCTGGATTTTTGGGAACGCGGCGAGGTCATCACCATCCAGGTGGAACCAAACCACGTCAGCAATCCTCCGGCCGGCAACGTGGCGGGCCGCGATGTCATCCCAACCATTGCGGGTCTCGGTAACGCGGGGGGGTTCCCGTTCCTGGCGGGCCAGTTCGACGCGCACGAGGGTATCGCCACGCCGGAGGGCGCGACCTTTGCAACCAACGTGACGGATTACGTCGATCTGTTGGTCAACGATGCGGTGCAGCGGTTGCCCAACGGGATCCTGACGATCGGTTGGGAAGGCTACCGGATCATCCAGCCGATAGGGCCAGTGGGGTAGCGTGACGAAGCCAAGAGTACAGCTGATGCATAAGCATGCGGCAGCCCAGCTGCTGCAGGCGCCCGATGCTACGTCGGTACAGCCGGCGTTCGAGGTGCGTGGTGCTGCTGCGCGCGCGAACCAGTATTGGCAACAGCAAGAGGCCGGCGGCTTTGGCCAAGAGGCGGGTCCTCCTGGGTTTTTGGGGCCCGAGCCTACCTTGGTGCGCCAGCCGGGGGGAGATGTCGTCACCGGCCTCGTGCATCCTACCTTCCCACCGATCGAAAGGCTATTCCGGAAGCTGCCAGAGGAGTCATTTTTTTCGCCGTCGGTGAGTTCCCAGAGCCCGATCCAGTTCGAGCTCGGTGCGTACGAAATCCCCGAGAACATGACCTTGTGGATGT
>JBDGYW010001406.1:0-2064 GCA_039588935.1 Gemmatimonadota bacterium
TTACGACGCTTCTGATCCTGCCGAGAATGCCAACTTCACCCAGGATATGGATACGGTGCTCGGCCTCCGATGGGAGATCAAGGAGACTGCTGGCGGGTCGTTCTCTGGTTTGTTCAAGCTCCAATACCGCTACAACAGTGGAGGCGGATATGGAGCCTGGACTGACGTTCCTGTCGCCGGGGAACCGTGGCCGTACCTCAATGATGTTGCCCTGGGGCGAGTTGTCATCATCCAGCCGTCCGGGTTCACTGATGGTGCTGCCACCACCGACCTACTCACCACCAACACCGGCACCTTCGTAACTGGTGAGGGGATGCACGACAACGCTTCTGCATCAATCTCACTGAACAATCAACACACGGAGCTTGTCTGGCGGATGGTGATTCCCCGCTGGTTCGACAGCGGCTCCAACGCTGACGGGGACCTGTTCCAATTCCGAGTTGTCGAGACAGACGGCACAGCCCTCGACTCCTACACCAACACTCCCACGGTCACAGTCAACGTCCCGGTTGGCCACATTGGTGGCATCTTCATCGAACAGCCTGCCCATATCGGGCCGTTCGCCGACACCAACGGCAACCTCTACGTCTTCACCGAACAGACCACGCAGACCAACGACCTGATGGTCCACAAGTCCTCCGACGGTGGGGACACCTGGGATCAGGTGGACGGAGCCAACAGGCCCACCACGATGAACGATCCCGAGGGGACGGACGCTTTCTGGGATCCTGTCACCACAGGCCAGTTGCTGATCGCAACAAGGTCGGGCAACGAGGACGTCTACCACCATATCTTCCGCACTTCAGACCACGCTACCAACGCCGACACCTGGGGGACCGTTGACCAGGTAGTGGACAACACGGCGGGGGCCGACATTCTCGACTCCGACTCGGTGTCGATTGTCGCCAGGGACCAAGCCAGTCCGACCAACAACCTCTACAAGTTCATTTTCTTCACGGCTGGAGACGGGACCAACGACCGCATCTACTGGCGCTACCACAACGGCACGTCCTGGTCGGCGGTGCAGACCCTCGACACTACGGGGTCAACCAACTTCTCTGCAGTGTCGGCGGTGTACGAGGCCAACAACGACATCATCCGCATCATCTACCAGGACCGCACCAACGACGACATGTACATGCGGACGATCCCGTCCGATTCGGTGACACCCTCGGGTCGAACACTGATCGCTAACAACTTGGAAGTGGCGAGCACTCTGTCCCGGGATAGGGCCAACCTGGTCCCTGCTGTCACTTACGACGATGGCGGAGTGGACGTCACGATGTACGCCTACACTCGTGTGTCGACCAACCGGCTTTCTACCGAAGCTATCAGGGACGGCACCCAGCAGGGTGAGGTCACTTCGGTCAACGACAACGATCACGATTCTTCGGGAGGGTCGTCTCACCAGCCTATAGCCACTCTGGCTGCCGATGGGACCACTGTTCATCTTCTCTACTCGATGAACGCCAACAACGACATCTTCCACGATGAGAACCCCGATGAAGCAGGATGGGGAACCGACACCGAAATACAGGATGCAGTCACTTGTCACTACATCAGGGCACAAGTGTTCACTCACTCAGCAGGCAATGGTGGGGCTACGGTTCTTGGGTATGTGTGGGACGGTGGCGACGGGTTCATGTTCCGCCTGCGCTACGACGAGCTGGAACTAGCGGCGGGCGCCGCCGGAGCCTTCCCCCCTTTCCGTAGACGACAATCCGCAACAGTTAGGATGTGACCAGAAATGAACACCTACATCGTCGAGAACGACATAGCCAACGCCACTTCGGGCTTGAACCTGATGGAGATACAGGCTCCAACGGATCAGTCGATTGTCATTCTCGAAGCCGAATTGGGTATATGGGAAACGGGTACTCCCGCCGACGAAATGTGGCGAGTCCGTTTCGGGCGTTACACCACACTCGGTACCGCAGGCGACACGATCACAGCGAGGCCCACTAACCCTTCAATGGCAGCGTCAGGAGCTTCCTTCCGGTCGAACCATGCCACGGAAGGCACCCTCGACTTCCCTCTCATGGACTTCTCTTTCCATATCCAAAA
>JBDGYW010001407.1:0-2064 GCA_039588935.1 Gemmatimonadota bacterium
GAAAACATCGACCGGTTCCCCGTCGACGTTTCCTGGCGGATCGAGGGGCGATTCGAACCATACGATCCTCCCAAGATACTGCGAGTTCCCAACGTGCTCGGTTACGACTCCGAGCAGCCCTGTCCCGGCGCGGTGGCGTTCGAAATCGGCGGTAGTGTTTACCGGCTCGAACCGATCTCCGCCTCTGAAAGCAGCCTGTTCTTCGTGTTCGGCGACGACACCAGCGGGCTGGAGACTTACGGCGGCGGTCGATTCCTGGTCGCCGACCCACCGTTGGAAGACGGCACCGTCGTCCTGGACTTCAACAAGGCGTACAATCCCCCCTGCGTCTTCACCCCTTTCGCCACCTGCCCCCTCCCCCACGACGCCAACCGGCTACCCATCCGGGTCGAAGCGGGCGAAAAGAACTACGGCGAAGGACATTAACTGGTTCTCTACACTCGCTTTAGTGGACTGTCGTTTCTCGTTGACATCCACGCGATTTTCGGGAAGATTAAACCGACATTTTTGACGGCTTCACGGCCACGATCGCTACGTTACCTTTCGGAGGGTTCATATCAACATCGCGAGGTCTGCCAAAGTGCCTCCAGTCATGCGGCTGTTGGCTCTTCTGGCATTACTGTACCTGTTCTTCGTCAGTATCTCGCTGATGGGCGCGTCGTTCAAGTTCTTCGGCAAGGACTTCGCTAAACATCTGTTGGAGACGACTGCGAATCCGTACGTTGGGCTGTTCATTGGCATCCTCGCCACCAGCATCGTGCAAAGCTCGTCGACGACGACCTCGATGACGGTCGCGCTCGTCGCGGGCGGCGCGCTGGACGTCACCACCGCGATTCCAATCGTGATCGGCGCCAATATGGGAACCAGCGTGACCAACACGCTGGTGTCGCTCGGCCACATCGGAAGATCCGACGAGTTCGAACGCGCGTTTGCCGCAGCCACCGTACACGATTTTTTCAACCTGCTTGCGGTCATCATCATTTTTCCGCTGCAACTAGCGACCAATTTCCTCGGACGCTCGGCCACGTTTCTCGGCGAAAAATTCGCCGATGTTGGCGGACTCGCTCTGTTCAACCCGCTCAAGACGATCGTCAAACCCGCCGTCAATGCGATCACACAACTGACGCACGAAACCGGCGCTTTGATGTTGATCATTGCGGTTGTCATTCTGGTTGTCGCACTCAGGTACATTGTAAAAAATCTGAAATCACTGGTGATCGGAAAGGTCGAGGCGTTCTTCTCGTCCACACTTTTCAAAACCGCGGCCCGCAGTTTCTCGCTGGGATTGGTTTTGACGGTAGCGGTCCAGAGCAGTTCGATCACAACGTCGCTGGCCGTACCGCTGGCGGGAGCCGGAATACTGAAGCTCGAACAGATCTTCCCCATGACGCTGGGCGCCAACGTGGGGACGACGGTCACGGCGATGCTGGCCGCGTTGGTCACCGGGGAACTGGCCGCCGTAACCGTCGCGTTCGCACACCTGCTGTTCAACGTTACGGGTATACTGATACTGTGGCCGGCCAGGGCGATACCGCTTCGCGCGGCGCGGGCGCTGGCCCACCAGTCGTCGAGTTCGAAGCTCGTGCCACTTGGGTACATACTGTTCGTCTTCTTCGCCTTACCGTTATTACTCATCTGGATCGTGGGGTGATGGCGATGTTCCATTTTAAAGAACTGATCGAGTTGTGGCGGGCCGATAACCTGCTCAAGCAGGCTTTCAACGATTCGCACGAGATGCTCGAGAGCACGCAGGAGATGTTCCACGAGTCCCTGCGCTCGCTGCGCGAGAGCGACAGCGGCGAAATGAAGATCAACGTCTACGACAAGGACATACAGGTCAACAAGTACGAGCGCGAAGTCCGTAAGAAAGTACTCAAACACCTGGCCATCACGGGCGGCACCAACACCATCGCGGGACTGATCCTGACGAGCATCGTGATCGACATCGAACGTCTCGGCGATTACACCAAGAACATCATGGACCTCGCGGTGGCGCATCCTAGAAAACTCGACTGCGGCGACCTCGAGGAAGACGTCAAGAAGATCGAACTCAACATAACGGAG
>JBDGYW010001408.1:0-2061 GCA_039588935.1 Gemmatimonadota bacterium
ACGTGATTGAACGGGTATTCCACCTGACGGACGAGAAGGTCATCGATGCCCCGACACTCATGTCCACGACCATGGCCGGGATCGGTCCGCCGGCCGATAGCGGGGTATGGGGCGGACGCGGAAAGTATTCCTTCCAGAAGGCCAAGGAAATCGCCGAGCGTGAATATCTGATCGACCTGCTTCGGCGCCATGACTTCAACGTATCCGCCGCGGCCCGGACCGCAGAGATACACAGGCAGAGCCTCCACCGGTTGCTTCGGAAGCACAGTATCAAGAGTTCCGAGCAAGCCCAAGAGGAGTGAAACCCTCCAGCGACACCTCTAACTTCCCGTTCCACAAGAATAAACACACCAATTGCCCCAAGTCCGCTTTAGTTGTCCGAGCATAGGTGGAACAAATCGGTTTCACTTGAGAGTCGTCGCCTCGCTGGCTGGCCTGGGCAAGTCCTTTCGAATCAGTACGTTGACTCCACCAACCAGCGGTGGCATGCCCCGTGCACTAACGGGGACAGGATAGGGAAAGGAGGCGTCTCATGAATAAGCGGCTAGTAGTGTCTGTTCTCGCTATCTTTGCGCTTGCTCTGGCCGGGCCGGCTCTGGCCCAGGCACCGGGAGAATGCACCGGTGGTCTTTGCGGAACTCCCGACGAATCGGGAGGAGGTGGCGGCTGCGGCTGTGGCTGTGGTTGCGGCAGTATTCTGATTGCCTTGACCGACCTGGGTGACACCTACCAGTACGCCGACGATTACGATGAGGACGGAATCGAGGACGACTTCGACAACTGTCCCTTCGTGCCCAACCTGGGCCAGTCCGACAGCGACGGAGATACGGTTGGCGATGCCTGCGACAACTGCGCCTATACGACCAACGAGATGCAGCGCAACGCCGATGGCGACGAGTGGGGCGACTTGTGTGACGAGGATATCGATGGTGACAACGTTATAAACCTCCAGGACAATTGCCCGTGGATGACCAATCCCACCCAGCTGAACGAGGATGCGGATGAGCTGGGGGATGCCTGCGACCCTGATATCGACAACGACGGTTGGCTGAACGCCGAGGACAACTGTCCGTTTGTTGCTAACCCCAATCAGCTGGACACCGATCCCAATCACTACGGTGACAAATGCAACAGCGACCTTGATTTCGACGGGGTTCCCGACTACGTGGACAACTGCCAGCACGTGTCCAACCCGGACCAGCTCAACACCGACGGGGATATCATGGGGGATCTGTGTGACGCCGACCGGGACGATGACGGGCTGTTGAACGAGGTCGACAACTGTCAGGTCTATTCCAATCCCAGCCAGGTCGACGGAGACCGTGACGGCGTCGGCGACGTCTGCGACAGCGGATATTGCTATGTGGTGGACCAGGTAGACAAGTGCCTGGATCCCACCACGGCCCTGACCGCCTATGGTGGGGCCCATCGGACTGTGCAGACCGGTGAGCTGGTTCCCTTGTCGTTATGGATCAACCGGAAAAACCGGGCCGTCGAGTACGAATGGTCAGTGCAGAGTAGACCGGATGGCTCCCGGGCGACTATCCACCACCCGCGTGGCTCAGCAACCCTGAGCACGCCGTATAACTATCACTACAAGAAGGGCCGTCAGGTCGAGTTTACTCCCGACGAGCCCGGCCAGTACGTATTGAAGCTGAACGTGCGCCTGATCTTCTCGGACGATCTGTATCCAGACAAGCAGACCGCCAGCGCACAATTCACACTCACCGCTGAAGGAGATTCACTCAACAGTGGATGTGCCACGGTCGGATCCGGAGGACTTGCAGCATTGTGGTTGTTGTTGGGAATCGCCTGGTCCTGGCGTCGTCGCCGCTGACGCCGTTGTTCGCTCCTGACCCACCCCACCACGAAGGAGGGCCTGATATCTCGGGCCCTCCTTTCTTATTGGCGAATCATACGCAAGTTTTTCACTTGCAGATGGGTCCTGGTTACGGGCGGTTAGGAAAGGGGATTGACAGGTGAAACTGATTTGCTTCGGCTGCCACCAGAGCGCGATCTGAGGTTGAAAACGTGAATGCTAAAACAGCACTAATTCAACAG
>JBDGYW010001409.1:0-2476 GCA_039588935.1 Gemmatimonadota bacterium
CCCGCCGATCATCGTCATCGGTTTGGCCATGGTACCGGTCGGAATGCTTCGTCGCTGGCGGAACATCAAAAAGCACGGTGAAGTCGAAGCACCCCGCTGGCCATATGTTGATTTGAACAAGGGGACGCACCGCAACGCGTTTTTCCTCTTCTCGACCGGGTTCTTATTGTTGCTCACCATCGTCACCGTCGTCGGCTATCACGCGTTTCACTTTACCGAATCCGTGACCTTCTGCGGCACGACCTGTCACCAGGTGATGAAACCGGAGCACGTAGCTTACCAGAGTTCCCCGCACGCGCGGGTGTCTTGCACTGCCTGCCACGTCGGGAGCGGCGCAAACTGGTACGCGAAATCAAAGCTCTCCGGCATGTATCAGGTATACGCCGTAATAGCCAACGTATATCCGCAACCCATCCCGACCCCAATCCGAAACCTTCGCCCGGCGCAGGAAACGTGCGAACATTGTCACTGGCCGAAGAAGTTCTACGGCGGTCAACAGAAGCAGTTCAATCACTACATGTATGATGAAGACAATACGTACGACGAGCGCCGGCACGATATACCCTGGATCCAAGTCAGGGACGCGGATACCGGACGCGTAACGACGTATCACGACAAGTCCAATCCGCTCACGGAAGAAGAGATGAAAACGGCCGTCCGCCGGAGGATGGACTGTATGGATTGTCACAACCGGCCCAGCCACAAATACCGCTCCCCCGACTACATGATCGACCTGGCGATCCTCACGGGGGCGATCGACAAAGAACTTCCCGACATCAAACGTCTCGCCGTTGAGGCGCTGGACGGCGAATACGAAACGGAGGAAGAAGCCAGGAGGGAAATCGCCAATTATATCGAAAAAGCGTACCGGATCGATCAGCCCGAGGTCTTCGCATCGAAACGTGAGGCGATCGAACAAGCGATTGTCGCCGCGCAACATCAGTACTCCCAGAGCATTTTCCCCGAAATGAAGGTCAGGTGGGACCAGTATCCGGACAACATCGGCCATTTTCTGTTCCCGGGTTGCGTGCGGTGTCACGATGGAAACAAGGTGAGCGAAGAAGGATGGGTTATCACGACGGAGTGCACGAGCTGTCATATTATCATGCGCCAGGGCAGCGGTGAATACTTGCAGATGTCGCTCGATGAAGACGGCCTCGACTTCGTGCACCCCGAAGATCCGGAAGAGGAAGGGTTCGACGAGATTGCGTGTTTCGAATGTCATACCGGGGTACAACCCTAGACCAACTCGCTCAGTTATGCGGATGAACTTTTTGTATGATATCAAATAGAGCAACACATCTGATCGTGCTACTCTTGGCACTTGCGGTGCTTGCGCCGCCGGTCGTAATGGCCGTCGACAACGAGACCTGTTTGGACTGTCACGACGATCCTGAGCTCGATACGGTAAGACTCGGTAAAACAGTCTCACTGCACGTTGACTATCCCGTATTCTTGAAATCCGTGCACGGCGACCTCGAGTGCATCGACTGCCACCAGGACGCCGACGTGGAAGACTTCCCCCACCAGGAGAACCTTCAGAGGGTTGTTTGCGGCGATTGTCACGACGACTCGCAACTCGATTTTGACGCCAGTATCCACGGTCAGGCATTGAATCGCAAAGCGGCGTACGCGCCGAGGTGTGCCGATTGCCACGTGGTCGACAACGTCCACGACATTCGCCCCATTTCGGATACCACGTCCCCGGCTTACAAGATGAGGGTCCCGTACACGTGCGGAAGGTGTCACCGGGAAGGAGCGCCGGTGGCGAGTACATACCAGATCTCGGAACACAACATCATAGAAAACTACAGCCAGAGTATTCATGGCGAGGGGCTGTTCGAGAAGGGTCTCACCGTGACCGCGACCTGCACTGACTGTCACCGCGCGCATTTGATCTTTCCCCACTCCGAGCCTAGAGCGTCGATATCGCGCCGGAACATCGCCGCTACCTGCATGCAGTGCCACACGCGCATCGAAGACGTCCACGAACAGGTAATTCGAGGAGAGTTGTGGGAGAAGGAACCGGGGGCAATTCCGGCATGTACGGACTGCCATTTGCCCCACAAAGCCCGGAAAGAAACGGTCGCACTGACCGTATCCGACATGTCTTGCTTGGAGTGCCACGAACAGAGCGACGTATTCAAGGTGAGCGCTGTTGATACGCTATCAATGCACGTCGACAAATCAATGATCGGGGACTCCGTTCACCGAAATATCCCATGCGTCAAATGCCACTCCGACATCGATCCGCGCCGCCATCGTCCGTGCGAACCATCCGGGCGCGTAGATTGCTCCAACTGCCACGCCAAAATATCGAAAGAGTATTACGCCAGTGGACACGGTGAGGCGTTACTGGACAAGAAACCCGCGGCCCCGTATTGCACGACCTGTCATGGCGACCACGACACAAAGGCCCACAACCGGGATGATGCTCGAACGTACCGGGCGGCTATTCCATCCCTGTGCGGGGACT